>JBAVNO010000286.1:0-25608 GCA_049691095.1 Alphaproteobacteria bacterium
GCAGGGCGACGCCCATGCGCCGGCACCGTCCCGCCAGATGGAGGAGACAGCCGAGATCCCCGGCAAGCAGCGTGCCGGCGCCGGTCGAAACCGCGCTCTTGATCTTGTCGTCGGCCATGCGCTCGGAGACGTCCGGGTATTTGACGCAGAACGTTCCCCCGAATCCGCAGCAGGTTTCGGCCAAGGCATGCTCCCGCAGTTCAAGGCCTTCGACCGACGCGAGCAGTTGGCGCGGCTGCGCCTTGATGCCCATCTCGCGCAGCCCCGCACAGGAATCGTGATAGGTCGCGATGCCCTGGCATTTCGCCTTGACGCCGCGCATCCCCATGACGTCGACGAGGAACGACAGCAGCTCGTGGGTGCGGGCCGAAAGGTCGCGGGCCTTGGGCCCCAACACCGGGTCGTCCGCGAACAGGGCCGGGTAATGGACGCAGATCATCCCGGCGCACGATCCCGACGGCGCCACCACGGTGTCGAATCCCTCCAGCGCCGCGATCACCTGGGCCGCGATGGCGCGGGCATCATCGGCATCGCCGG
Source organism: Alphaproteobacteria bacterium (assembly GCA_049691095.1). Classification (GTDB taxonomy): domain Bacteria; phylum Pseudomonadota; class Alphaproteobacteria; order DATDPM01; family DATDPM01; genus JBAVNO01. Next base: position 538 of record JBAVNO010000286.1, read on the forward strand.
AATTGAAGGCGGGCTGGCCGCAGCAGGTGATCGCAGGGGGCACCTGGACGCGGCATCCCGCGGATTCCAACAGCCGCACGGCGGCGAACCCGATGCTGGGCCGCATGAGGTCGACGAGGCAGGTGACGAACAGGGCGACGTCGGCCCTGGCCGGGGACGAAGCCCTGAGCGTGGTAGGGAGCGCGGTGGGGGGCGCGGCGGGGGGCGATGTCGGGGGCAAGCTCATGGCGGCATGACGCGGCGGTCCGGCCCTGGCCGGCTTGGTTCGAGACCGGGGCAGAATGGGCGGGCCGAACCGGATTGGCAAGCGGGCGAACGGCGTCAGCGCTGCGGGCGGCGGCCGAAACGGTACCGGGTCGGACCGTGAAACCTATGCTACCGGCCGCTGGCCACGGCGGCCGGTTTCGGCAGCAGCAGATAGTATCGGCCCGTGACCTTCATCTTGCCGGCCCTTTCGGCGGCATCACGACCGAAGCCCCAGAACACATCGCCCCGGACCGGCCCCTTGATGGCGCCCCCGGTGTCCTGGGCCACCAGCAGGCGATCGAGCGGGACACGCTCGTCCAGCGGATCGCGGGCCTGGAGCCACAAAGGCGTTCCATAGGCGATGAACTTGGGATCGACCGCCAGGCTGCGCCCGGCGGAAAGCACGGTTCCCTCGGCGCCGATGGGCCCGTCGCCGTCAAGGACGCGGAAGAACACGTAGGAGGGATTGGCCTGCATCACCTTCTCGGCCTCGCCGGGATGGGCGGCGAGCCAGGCGCGGATCGATTGCATGGTGACATCTTCCTTGGCGATGGCGCCGCGCGCCGCCAGTTCCCCGCCGATGGCCACGTAGGAGCGCCCGTTCGCGCCCGCATAGCCGACCCGCAGGACCTCGCCGTCGTCGAGCGTGACCCGGCCCGATCCCTGGATATGCAGGAAGAAGGCGTCGACCGGGTCGTCGACATACACGATCTCCAGCCCCTTGCCGGAGAGCGATCCCCCGTCGATGTCGGCGCGCGTGTCATAGGGGCGAAGCGCGCCGTTCTTCACCCGGCCCGTGATCCTAATGCCCTTGAGCTGTTCGCGGAAAAGGCCGAGATCGGCGGTCACGAGGTCGTCGGGGACACGGTAGAGCGGAACATGATAACGCGCGCCCGGTTTGCGCGAGCCGTGGAGCTCCGGCTCGTAATAGCCGGTGAACAGCCCTTCCGATTCGCCGTTGCTGCCGGCGAGATAGGGCGTGAACGCGGACTCGAAGAAGCCTCGGGCGGCGGCGTCGTCTCCCGCCGGCACCGCCTTCGCCGCCGCGCAGGCCGCCTGCCAATCGGCGGCGGTTCCGAAGCCCATGGACGGTCCGCCATCCGGGGCCTCGGCGCGGCCGAGCGCCTTGTCGGGGGCCTTCTCCCGCGCGGCGCAAGAGCGCAAGAAGGCGGCCAGCGCCTCGCCTTGCCGGTCGTTGGTCCACCCTTCGAGTTCGGCGAAGCCCGCGCGATGCAGCGTGAGGCGCTCGGGAGCGGGCGGGCGCTCGGCGCACCCGGCCGCGAGCAGCGCCAGCAAGCCGACGGCGGTATACAGGAATGGACGCGGCGGCGGGAACGGTCGCGGGACGCGAAGGCGCGCGCGGGGCGGCACGGGCATCAATTGGGGCTGCGGGTCGCGACCAAGGTCCAGTTGGGATCCCGCGAGCGCAAATCGCGCCCGAAGGTCCAGATATCGGTCACGGAATCGACCCGCACCGGGTCGCCCTCGATCACTTCGCCCTTGCGGTTGCGCGTGACGTTGACCTGGTCGGAAACGAATTTGACCGTGACGAACGACACGGTGCCTTCGAGCCGTGCCTCGAGTATGTCGACGGACTTCACGCCGACCAGCGTCGTCTCCAGCGTCTCGCCGGCGCGGGCGCGGGCCTCGATGGCGTCGGTGAAGTTCGCATAGACTTCGTCGTTCAAGAGCGGCCGCAGCGCTTTGGTGTCGCCCTTGGCGTATGCCTCGACGATCCAGGAAAATGCGGTACGCGAGCCGTTCACGAAAGACTCCTCCGAAAAATTGCGGTCGGCGGCGGAAATCTGTCTCAAGCCGCGCAGCACGGGGCTCGCGCCCGCCGCCTCTTCGGCAGGCCCTTTGTCGCGCTTTCCGGTGCGATCGGGAAGCTGCACCACGGTTTCGGCCGCCTCCGCCTTGCGCCGGGCTTCTCCCGCGCGCCCGGCGAACGGGTCGGGATGCCGCTTCTCATGGCCGGTGCGGCGGCCGAGCACGTTTCGCAGGCGGAAGATCAAGAAGACCGCCACCATCGCGAACAGGATGATGTCGAAGAAGGCGATGCCGTCGCCCATATGTGTTCTCCCGTAGCGCCCACAGCGGCATAGGCCGCGGATAGCGCCATTGTCGCGGGTCCTGGGGCCGAGTTGCGGCCGCGGGGCCCACCGGGGACGCGAAGATGTATTGTAGGGCCAACTAGATAAGGTGCGAAACCCGAAAGAGCAAGCATGGGTGTAATCCTCACGGTCCTGGCTCTGATCGCCGTCCCGCTGATCGAGATCGCGGTGCTGGTCACGGTGGGCCGCCACATCGGGGTCCTGCCGACGCTGGGTCTCCTCCTTCTCGCCGCATTGGCGGGTACCACCTTGCTGCGGGTGCAAGGGTTTGCCGTGCTGCGGCGGGCACAAGAGGCCTTGGACCGCGATGAGTTCCCGGTGGTGGAGGTCTTCGACGGCGTATGTCTGCTCGTGGCCGGCGCGCTGCTCCTCGCCCCCGGATTCGTCACCGACGTTCTGGCCTTGATCCTGCTGCTCCCTCCGGTGCGCGCCCTCTTGCGCCGCATCTTGGCCCGGCACTGGCTTGCGACTGGCGCAATCCACGTCTCGCCGGAGGACATGGCGGCTGGTCCGGGAGAGACCGATGAACGCGGGCGGGTGATCGAAGGCGAGTTCCGCGTGATCGGCGAGGAGCCGCCAGGCGACAAGGCCGGGCGCGGCGACAAGGGCGGGCGCGAAGGCTCGCCCTAGGCCGTGGCCGTTTCCGGGCCCATTCGCGAGGCCGGATGCCCACCGATCGCAAGCCGGGAAACGCACGCGCGAAATACCCGGGCAACCGTTGTGCCCCGGCATTGTTCCGTGTTACCCACCAGTGGCGCTCTTCCCGGAGAACGAAATGGCCGACAGCCCGAGCGAAACCGACCAGCCCGAGACCGAGGCGGCCCAGTCGGCGCCTCAGGCCTTCACCTTCATGGTGAACGCCCAGTACATCAAGGACTTCTCCTTCGAGAACCCGCGGGCCCCGAACAGCCTGATCGCGACCAAGGAACAGCCGCAGGTCGAGGTCAACGTCAACGTCAGCGCCAAGGCGCTGCGCGAAAATCTCTATGAGGTTGCCCTGGCGATTCGCGTCGACGCCAAGGCCGCCGACGAGCCCGCCTTCATCACCGAGCTCGTCTACGCCGGCGTCTTCACCATCATCAATCTGTCGGAAGAGCAGCTGCGCCCGATGCTTTTGATCGAGTGTCCCCGGATCCTGTTCCCGTTCGCGCGCCGCATCATCGGCGACGCCACGCGCGACGGCGGGTTCCCGCCATTGCTGATCAACCCCATCGACTTCGCCGATCTTTACCGGCGCCAATACGCGTTAGAGCAGCAGCCGGTGGCCGGCCAGGCCTGACGCCGCCGGGGGGCCGGGGCCGCCCGTCGAAGCGGCCTAAATCGTCCAGATCGGGTTCTTCAGCTTGGCGACAAGGGCGGCGTGGGCCGCGTTCTCGGCCGCGCTCGGAGCATGGGGACGGGCCGGTCGGGGCGCCGATTTCTCCCCGTCCCGTTGGCCGGTTGCCGGTCCCGTATCCGCCACCGCGACGAGCCCAAGGCCCGCCTGGCGGCCGCCCGTCAGCTCCAGATACACCTCGGCCAACAGGCTGGCGTCCAACAGAGCGCCATGGACCTGGCGGTTGGAATTGTCGATGCCGAACCGGCGGCACAAGGCATCCAGGTTCGCCGGCTGGCCCGGGAACTTACGCCGCGCCAACGTCACGGTGTCGATGGCGCGATCGGGCATGAGCGGCGGCAGACCGATGCGGCCGAGCTCGGCATTCAGGAAGCCAAGATCGAACTCCGCGTTGTGAATCACGAGCGGGGACTCGGCCACGAACCGGAGGAACTCGTCCGCGATTTCGGCGAACGGTTTCTGCTGCCCGAGGAAGTCGTCGGTCAAACCGTGCACCGCCTGCGCCTCGACGGGCATCGGCCGCTCGGGATTGACGTAGATCCGGAACGTCCGCCCCGTGGGCAGACGGTTCGACAGTTCGACGCAGCCGATCTCCACGATCCGGTGGCCCGCCGCGGGATCGAGGCCCGTGGTCTCGGTATCGAGGACGATTTCGCGCATGCGTGCCTTTCAGCCCCCGTGTTTTCGGCCCGTGTGTCGCCGACCCGTGTGTCGCCGACCCGTGTGTTTCCGACCTGTGTGTTTCCGGCCCGAGCCGTGCGACAGAAGATGCGCGAGGCGAAGCCACTTGCGCCCCGCGGCCGGGCGGTTCTCGCCATAGGCCCGCGCAAGTGTGACGATGCGGCGGAGCCGGTTCAAGGTCGTTCTCTGGCCCGCGCCGGTCGGAACGACGACGTGGGCGCGGCGGCGTTTCTCGGCATCGGGCATCTGGTTCGCTCGAATCGCGGTGAAGCGCTCGCGCGTCATGTTCGCGCGTTTCAGCACGCGCGCCTCCTGGACGAAGGGTGGCGCGCTCACGACCACCGTCACGTCGCAAAAAGCGTGAGCGCCGGTCTCGAAAAGAAGCGGCATGTCCAGCGCCACCACCTTCTGCCGCCCAGCCGCGGCTTGCCTCAGGAACCGCCACTCCGCCCGGCGCACCAGCGGATGAAGGATCGTCTCCAGTTTCCGCCGCGCCGGAGGATCATGAAAGACGATGTCGGCGAGACGCCCGTGGTCGACGGTTCCGGCCGGCCCGGACGCGTCCGGGAACTGGGCGGCGATTCTCGCTTTCACCGAGCGATCTTCCGCTAGCAGCCGCTGCACCTCGCGGTCGGCCTCGAACACCGGCACCCTGAGACGGCGCAAGGCCCGGGCCGCCGTGCTCTTGCCCATGCCGATGGAACCGGTCAGGCCGATGACGATCATGACCGCCCCGCGACCATCATCCCCGCGTCACGCCAGCAAGCCTTCGACCAGGAACGCCCGCAGTTCCTCGGTCACCTCGGGCGCGACGCCGAACCAAGACTCGAAACCCGGGCGTGCTTGGTGGATCAGCATGCCGAGGCCGTCGACCGTGGTGTTGCCGCGCGCGCGCGCGAATTTGAGGAGCGGCGTCTCAAGCGGCGTATAGACCACGTCCGTCACCACGGTCTCCCTGGGAAGCCGCGACAGATCGAGGTCGATCTCCGGTTGGCCCTTCATGCCCAGCGTCGTCGCGTTGACCAGAAGCGCCGACCGTTCGATGGCCTGAGCGTGGGACTTCCAAGGCACCGCGATGACCCGCTCTCCCAGCTCCCGGCCCATCTCTTCCGCCCGTTCGAACGTGCGGTTCACGACGTAGACTTGCGGCACGCCGGCTTCGAGCAGGGCGACGCACACCGCCCTGGCGGCTCCGCCGGCGCCGACCACGGTCGCCGGCTTGCGGACCGCATGCCAGTTCGGCGCCCCGTGGAGGAGGTTTTCCAGAAACCCGAACGCGTCGGTGTTGCGGCCTTCCAGCGACCCGTCCGCGCGGACGATGACGGTGTTCACCGCGCCGATGGCCCTCGCCTGGGGATCGAGATCGTCCATGAGGGCCAACGCCGCCTCCTTGTGAGGGACGGTCACGTTGACGCCGCATATCCCGATCTTCGGCAGGACCCGAAGGACGTCCGCCAGGTCGTTGGGACTGACGGGCATCGGGATGAAGGCGCCGTCGATCCCGTAACGCCGCAGCCAGTAGTCGTGCAGCCGTGGCGACAGCGAATGCCCCACCGGCCATCCGATCACGCCCGCCACCTTGGCCTTGCCCGAGATCGTCATGCCTGCGCCACCCCGTGTTCCCGAAGCACGCCCAACAGCGGCAGCAGCGGAAGGCCCAGGATGGTGAAATAGTCGCCGCGCACCCGCGAGAACAGCTGCGCCCCCGGCCCCTCGAGCTGGTACGCGCCGACGCCGGCGCAGGCCGCCTCCCCGACCGACGCCAGATACGCGTCGAGGAAGGCGTCGCTGAAATTCCGCATCGTCAGTTCCGCCGTATCGGCGTCATGCCAAATCACCCGCTCGTCCCGCATCAGGCAAACGGCGCTGACGAGCCGGTGGGTCTTGCCCCGCAGCGCCAGCAGTTGCGCGCGGGCATGATCCAGGTCGCCCGGCTTGCCGAACACGACGCCGTTGCATTCCAGCACCTGGTCGGCGCCGATCACGAATGCGCCCTCGTGCCGGGCGGCGATCTTGCGCGCCTTGAGCTCCGCCAGGGCAGCGGCCACGTCCACCGGTCCCGCGCCCTCGGCGGCGAGCGAACGTTTCATCTCCGCCTCGTCCACCGATGCCGGCTCGGCCACGAACGATATGCCGGCGTTGGCCAGAATCCGAACGCGGGCCGCGCTCGCCGACGCCAGATACAAGGCGGCGGCGCGGGCCTTGGGGTCTTTCAGTTCGATGGATGTGTCTTTCACGGGCCGCCTACCGGGCCTCAAGTGATCCGGCCCTTGCGCCGGTCGATAAGTTGCAGGATCTCGGCCGCCACCTCCTCGATCGAGCGCCGCGACACGTCGATCATGTGCCAGCGGTACTTGTCGAATGTTCGCCGCGCCGCGGCTACTTCCTCCTTGACCTTCTCGGGATCGACGTACTCGGTCTCCTCGTGCTGGTTGAGGGCTTTGAGGCGGTTGCGCCGAATTTGTACCAGCGATGCCGGGTCTCTGGTCAGGCCGACGATCAACGGCCTGGTCGCCGCCAGAAGCTCCGGCGCCAGCGGATGGGTCGGGACCAGCGGCACGTTGGCGGCCTTGACCCCGCGGTTTGCGAGGTAGATGCAGGTCGGCGTCTTCGAGGTGCGCGAAACGCCCACCAGGATCACATCGGCGTCGTTGAGGTCTTTGACGAGCTGGCCGTCGTCGTGAGCCAGCACGAAATTGATGGCGTCGATCCGGTTGAAATACTCCGCGTCCAGCATGTGCTGTAGGCCGGGCTTTTGGCTGCTTTTCACGCCGAGATATCCGGTCAAGGCCCCGATCGCGGGGTCGAGAATCGACACGCACGGAACCTGGAGCTGGCGGCACGCCTGCTCCAGCGCGGTCCGCAGCTTGGCGTCGACCAGAGTGAACAGCACGACGCCGGGCTCTCGTTCAACGGCCGCAACGACTTTCCGTACCTGCCGGTCGGTGCGAACGAGGGCCCATACATGTTCCTCGACATGCACCCCTTCGAACTGCACGAGACAGGCCTTGGCTACGCTGGTGATGGTCTCGCCGGTCGAATCCGACACCAGGTGCAAATGAAACCGATCACTCACGATAGCTCCCGACCACCGTCGGTCCTTTGCGAATCATTGGGCTTATGGGGATAACTCGGCAGCCGGTCCGCGTCCACGTCTATTCACGCGTGTTAATGCCCAGGCTGGGGATCGTCGCTCCTCTGGGGTCAAATTCGTCCGCAGGGTTGGAATCACGGGCATCAAACCAAACGCAGCGGCGGTTACCCGAATGATCCCCGTTCACGAGCACCTGTGGACGGGCCCATTATCCGGTAGCTGGCCAACGGGTCTTCGCTTGACCGCGAATCTTGTGCACAATGCCCGCCAGGTAATGGCTGGCGAGCAGCAGGTATTGGGGATAGCCCGGCATCTATCGATAATCCCCGACTCCCACAGGCATCCACCACTACAACCACCTATCTCTCATAAGTGTTTGGTTGGCAAAAGTGCAGGGGAAAACGGACAAAGTATCGAAGGTGCCAACGACCAGTGTGGCGCAAAAACCATTGCTTCGCGCACTCGGCGGCGAGGTGGTGAGTCCGCCGCCGTTTTGGCTCATGCGGCAGGCTGGCCGCTATCTTCCCGAGTACCGGGAAAAGCGCAAGGAAGCGCGGGATTTTCTGGATCTCTGTTTCACACCCCGTCTCGCGGTCGAAGTGACCCTCCAGCCATTGCGCCGGTTCGGTATGGATGCTGCCATCCTATTTTCCGACATCCTGGTCGTGCCGTTCGCCTTGGGGCAGAAAGTGGAATTCCGCGAAGGCGAGGGCCCTGTGCTTGATCCCATCCGATCGGCTGGCGACTTGGTGCGCCTGGATGCGAAAGAGCTTCATGTGCGACTGGCCCCGGTTTACGAGACTGTAAGCCGCGTGCGGGCCGAGCTCGATGCAGGAACGGCCCTGATCGGTTTTGCTGGCGCACCGTGGACGGTCGCTACCTACATGGTCGAAGGCGGCTCAAGCCGCGACTTTTCCGCGGTCAAGCGCTGGGCCTACGGCGACCCCGACGGGTTCCAGTCGCTGATCGACCTCCTGATTGATGCGACCGCGGCCTATCTGGTGCGGCAGATAGAAGCCGGCGCCGAAGCGATTCAGATCTTCGATACTTGGGCCGGGATATTGCCGGAGCCGTTCGTGCGCCGATTCATCTTCGCACCGGTCCGCGAGATCGTATCCATTTTGCACGCGCGTCACCCCAAGGTCCCCGTGATCGGATTTCCCCGCGGGCTGGGGGCTCTGTACACCGAGTTCTGGCGCGAAACCGGCGTCGATGCCGTCAGCCTCGACACCACCGTGCCGGTGGACTGGGCGGCGCGAAAGATACAGAACCGCTGCGCCGTTCAAGGCAACTTGGACCCGCAGGTCCTGATCGCCGGCGGTGCGCTTCTGAAAGCCGAGGTGGAACGGATCGTGGGAAGCCTCGGCCGCGGCCCGTTCGTGTTCAACCTCGGCCACGGCATCTTGCCTGAGACGCCGCCGGACCATGTGGCGGCGCTCGCGACCCAGTTGCGGGGTATCGGATGACGAACGAGGCTGCACCGTCGGCACTGCACGCATCGGCCCCGCAAGGGGGCTCGCGGTGAGCCGCACGGCGGTGGTGCTGTTCAATCTCGGCGGGCCCGATTCGCCCGAGGCTGTCCGTCCCTTCCTGTTCAACCTCTTCAACGACAAGGCGATCATCGGGGCGCCGGCACCGATCCGTTTCGTTCTGGCGAGCCTGATCTCGACCCGCCGCGCGCCGGTGGCGCGCGAGATCTATTCCCATCTCGGCGGCGGCTCGCCGATCCTCGCCAACACCCAGGCCCAGGCGGAGGCCTTGAGCCGCGAGCTCGACCATGGCCCCGGCGAATATGAGGTGTTCATCTGCATGCGCTACTGGCATCCGCGCAGCGAGGCGGTGGTCGCCGCGGTGAAGAAGTACGGGCCCAGCGACGTGGTGCTGCTGCCTCTCTACCCGCAGTACTCGACCACGACGACGGGTTCGGCATTGGCCGACTGGAGCCGTGCGGCCGGCAAGACGGGGTTGCAAGCGCCCACCCGCGGCCCATGCTGTTATCCGACCCTGCCGGGATTCATCGAGGCGGTGGCCGACGGTGTGAAGGTGGCGATCGCGGCGGCAAAGGACGCCACCAGCGCGCCGATCCGCGTCCTGTTCTCGGCCCACGGGTTGCCCAAGCGCATCGTGGCGGCCGGAGACCCATACCAATGGCAGGTGGAACGCACGGCGGCCGCGGTGGTGGAGCGGCTTGGCATGCCCGGGCTCGATTGGGTGGTGTGCTACCAGAGCCGGGTCGGGCCGCTGGAGTGGATCGGTCCCGCCACCGATGAGGAGATCGGCCGTGCCGGCCGGGACGGCGTGGCCGCCGTGGTGGCGCCGGTGGCGTTCGTGTCGGAGCATTCCGAAACCTTGGTCGAGCTCGACATCGAGTACGGAAAGCTGGCGCGGCTGGCCGGCGTGCCCGCCTATGTTCGCGCGCCCACGGTGGGCACGGCGCCGCCCTTCATCCGGGGCCTGGCTTCCCTGGTGCGCGACGCGAAGGCTGCGGGTCCTGGCGTTCACCGGCCTAAGGCCGAGGAGCGGTGTCCGGCCCCCCATCTGCGCTGCCCTCAGGCGGGCGCCGCGGCTTCGTAGGCCGGGCGGTAGGGAGCGGACGCGATGGCCCAATTCCTGATCGAGGTCCTGCCCTGGACGCGGGCGCTCCACGTCATCGGCGTGATCGCCTGGATGGCCGGGCTTCTCTATCTGCCGCGGCTCTACGTCTACCATTGCGGCGTGGAACCGGGGGGCGAGGCCGACCGCATGCTCAAGGTCATGGAACGGCGGCTGCTGAAGGCGATCATGACCCCGGCGATGGTGGCGAGCTTCGGATTCGGACTTGCGCTCCTGCTGACGCCGGGCGTGGCCGACTGGGGCGCGGGGTGGATCTACGCCAAGCTCGCCCTGGTGATCCTGCTGGCGGCGGCCCACGGCCTGATGGCGCGCTGGCGCCGCGAGTTCGAGGCCGGGACGAACCGCAGGCCCGCGGCCTTCTACCGCGTCGCGAACGAGGTGCCGACGGTCCTCATGATCGGCATCGTGATCCTGGTGCTGGTGCGGCCGTTCTGAGACCGGCCGAATAACCATTTGACACCCCGTACACCTTTCGTTAACAGTTCCAGTCGAATTCTTAGTGGGACACGATCCCCGCTCGCTTTATCTTTCTTTCCGAAGATCTGCGTCCGTCGCCCGTGGCACCCCGCGGGGGCGGTGTAAAGTCCGCAGGGCTCCGCGCCCAGACCTCCCTCGATTCCTCCTTTTCTCCCAACCCCCAATTCGACAGACCCATGAATCTCCAAGAACTCAAGAGCAAGACTCCCGCGGACCTGTTGGCGTTCGCGGAGGAGCTCGAAATCGAAAATGCGAGCAGCCTGCGCAAGCAGGACATGATGTTCGCGATCTTGAAGCAGCTCGCCGACAAGGACATGCCGATCTACGGCGACGGCGTGCTCGAGGTGCTTCAGGACGGCTTCGGATTCCTGCGCGCGCCGGAGGCGAACTATCTGCCCGGCCCCGACGACATCTATGTGTCGCCCTCGCAGGTGCGCCGCTTCGGCTTGCTCACCGGCGACACGGTGGAAGGGCAAATCCGCGCGCCCAAGGACGGGGAGCGGTATTTCGCCCTGCTCAAGGTCAACAAGATCAATTTCGAGGATCCGGAGAACGTCCGTCACCGGATCAACTTCGACAACCTCACGCCGCTCTATCCGCAGCATCGCCTGCGGCTCGAATTCAAGGACCCCACCACCAAGGACATGACCACGCGGGTGGTCGATCTGATCGCGCCGTTAGGCAAGGGCCAGCGGGCGCTGATCGTGGCGCCGCCGCGCACCGGCAAGACCGTGATGCTGCAGAACATCGCCCACGCGGTGGCGGAGAACCACCCCGAGGTCTATCTCATCGTGCTGCTCATCGACGAGCGGCCGGAAGAAGTGACCGACATGGCGCGATCGGTAAAAGGCGAGGTCGTCAGCTCCACGTTCGACGAGCCGGCGAGCCGCCACGTGCAGGTGGCCGAGATGGTGATCTCGAAGGCCAAGCGCCTGGTGGAGCATAAGCGCGACGTGGTGATCCTGCTCGATTCGATCACCCGGCTCGCCCGCGCCTACAACACCGTGGTGCCCAGCTCGGGCAAGGTGCTGACGGGCGGCGTCGACGCCAACGCGCTGCAGCGGCCGAAGCGGTTCTTCGGCGCCGCGCGTAACATCGAAGAGGGCGGCTCGCTCACCATCATCGCCACCGCCCTGATCGATACCGGCTCGCGCATGGACGAGGTGATCTTCGAAGAGTTCAAGGGCACCGGTAACTCGGAAATCGTGCTCGACCGCAAGCTCTCCGACAAACGCACCTTCCCGGCGATCGACGTGACGAAGTCGGGAACCCGGAAGGAAGAGCTCATCGTGGACAAGCCGACGCTCTCGAAGATGTGGGTGCTGCGGCGTATTCTTAACCCGATGGGCACCACGGACTCGATGGAATTCCTGCTCGACAAGCTGAAGCACACCAAGACGAATCAGGAATTCTTCGAGTCGATGAACGCCTAGGCCGAACGCAACGCACGCACGCCGCGCGCGAGCGCGGCGATTGGGCCCAAGAGCTCCACCCCCTCCAGCTTCAACAAGAACTGTTTGGTGGCGATTCCGTCGCACCAGGTGTAACCGCCGAGCGCCCCGCCTGCGCCCAGGATGCGATGGCAGGGGATGAAGATCGGTATGGGATTGCGCGCGCAGGCCCCGCCCACCGCACGCGGCGAGGTGTCGAGCGCAAGTGCCACGTCCCCGTAGGTCATGGTCGACCCGAAGGGAATCCGAACCATGGCTTCCCACACCGACCGGTCGAACCGCGAGCCGCCGGGGCGCAGCGGCAACTCGAAGTCCCGGCGCTTGCCCGCGAAATACTGCCCAAGCTCGCGCTCGGCGCGGCGCAGCAGCAAGCCGGCGCGGCCGGCGGCCCTGAACGCCGGATTCCCTTGGCTGACCGAAACGATGGCGCCGTCTTCCTCGCAAACCAGGATCGCGCCGACGGGGCTCTCCACAAGGATCGAATTGCGCATGGGACCTATCCTTTCGAAGTGGACGCCGCGTATTCGGCGAGCGCGGCGGCCAGGGCCTCGGGCTCGGTGATGGGAAGCGAACAGGTGCCGGCGCGGCACACATAGGCGGTCATCTTGCCGTCGATCGCGCTCCGCCCGAAGGCGGGATGGGTCGCGGGCACGCCCGCCTTTTCGGGAAACATCTGCATCACGCGATTGGGAAGCGAGCAGGCGAAAGCCGCGCGCGCCAGCGGGTGCTGCTCGCGATTCGCCGATGGGCCCACCAGCACGATCTCGACCGCTCCGCGCAACAGCTCCGAGGCGTTGAGAAGGGTGGGAAGCGAAAAGAAATTCTCGGCGATGCCGCCCGAGAAAGCGGCGATCGCGCCACGTGCCCGTTCCGCATACTCCGGCTTGCCGGTCAGGTGATAAAGCCGCGCCAGGACCTCGACCATCATGCCGTTGCCCGAAGGGATCGCCCCGTCGTGCGCGGTCTTGGTGCGGGTGATGAGATCGACGGTGTCGTCCGCGGTCAGGAAATAACCCGCCGCGTCCCGGTCCCAGAAATGCGCGTCGGCCGTCGCCGCCAAACCCTGAGCCTCGGCGAGGAAGCGCGGTTCGGACGTGGCCTCGAACAGCGCCAGGGCGCCGCGGGCAAGCGAGGCGTGGTCGTCCAGGGTGGCGGGATGACGCGCGCTGCCGCGGCACCAGCTGTGGCGCAGACGCGATCCGGTGCGCATGTGCGCGAGGATGAAATCGAAGGCCTCCGCAGCCACGGCGATCCAGGACCGGTTGGCGAAGGATGCGCCGGCGCGCGCGAGCGCGGTGATGGCAAGGCCGTTCCAATCGGCCAGCACCTTGTCGTCGCGTGCGGGCTTTTCCCGCGTCTCCCGCCGTTGCCGCAGGGCCTCGCGCGCGCGGGCGAGACTTTCCTCCACCGCCTGGTCGGCGAAGAGGGGCGGCCTGCGGTTGAGGATGGTCCCGCCTTCCCAGTTGCCCTCGGGCGTGACGCCGTAGGCGGTCTTGAACAACTCGGCGTCCGCGCCCAACACCTCGTCGATTTCGCCCGCCTGCCAAACATAGAAGACGCCTTCTTCGCCCTCGCTGTCGGCGTCGAACGAGCTGGCGAACGCCCCGCCAGGAAGGCGCATTTCGCGCAACATCCAGGCGATGGTCTCGGAAATCCGCGCTGCGTAGAGGGGCGATCTCGTGTCCTGCCAAACGAGCTGAAGCAGATCGACGAGCTGCGCGTTGTCGTACAGCATCTTCTCGAAATGCGGGACCAGCCAGTACGCGTCGGTGGAATAGCGCGCGAATCCCCCGCCCAGATGATCGTAGATGCCGCCCAGGCACATTTGATCCAGCGTCAGCAGGACGGCATGGCGCAGATTCGAATCGTGCCCCTCCTTGTGTCCGCGCCACAGGAGCTCGAGCATCGGAACCTGGGGAAACTTCGGCGCCTGCCCGATGCCCCCGTGAACGGGGTCGACCACGGCAAGAAGCCTGCGCGCCGAATCGAGCGGGAAGCCCGGCGGGATGTCGCCGCCGTGGCGCGTGCGCGACATCCGGTCCAGCGCGTCGCGAAGGGCGGCGGCGTTGCGCTGAACCTTGTCGGGTTCGCGATGGTAGACCTCGAGCACCGTCTTGAGCAGGTCGCGGAACGCCGGGCGTCCGAACCGGGCCGTGGGCGGGAAATAGGTGCCGCCCCAGAACGGCGCACCCTCCGGCGTGAGGAACATCGTGAGCGGCCAGCCGCCGTGCTCGCCGATCAAGGACAAGGCGCTCTGGTAGATCGAATCCACATCGGGCCGCTCTTCCCGGTCCACCTTGATGTTGACGAAGCCGTCGTTCATGACCGCGGCCGTGTCCGGATCCTCGAAGCTCTCGTGGGCCATGACGTGGCACCAGTGGCACGCCGCATATCCCACCGAAAGAAGGATCGGCTTGCCCTGCTGCTTTGCGTCGGCGAAAGCCTCCGGCCCCCACGGCCGCCAATGCACCGGGTTGTCCTTGTGCTGAAGGAGGTAGGGGCTCGTTTCCGAGGCAAGCGCGTTCTCGGGCATGAGGTCCGGACCCGGCGGAATGTGAAGGCGCATTGGTGCGGCGCAGGCATGAGGCGCGCGCGTCATAGTGGCGCGTGAGCCGATCCGCGCTCAACCACATTTATTGTAAGGGAGTACGGCAACAGCGGGCGGGCGCGTGACGCGGGTCATTCAGAGGACGGCCAGTGCCGTCGCCGGCAGGGCTAGTCGTATGTGTTGGTGATTTCGCCGGCGTTGTCGACGCGGCAAGAGCCCTCGATGGTGCGGCCTTCGCCGGAACCGAGTTTCATCTCGACGAGCTTGTATGCGCCCCGGTCCTTGACCTGGTACGCGAACAGCGTCAGGGGCCCGCCGTGGGTGTGATGGGCCTTCGTCCAGGCCTCGAGGCACTTCTGCAGCAACGGATCGTCGGCAGGCTGCGCCCCCCGCGCGGCCGCGCCCGTGCCGAGCAGAATCGCGAGCGCGCCACAGGCCAAACGGGTCGAACGGCCACCGATCATCGATCTCAGCCTCAGCTAGGGGCAGCAAAGTAGCCAGCCCCGGTTGGCGGGCGCAAGCCCTGGACCGGAGTGCGGTGTTCCGAGGCCGGGCGGTGTTGCGCGCGGCCGGCGCACTGGCCTAATGTCCGACAGGCGCCGGCGGCGGACCTGACCGCGATGGAAGGTGGGGAAGCATGGAGATCAGCATCAAAGTGGATTGCACGCCCGACGAGGCGCGGCGGTTCCTGGGGTTCCCGGACGTGGTCCCCATGCAGCAGGCCATGATGGCGGAAATCGAGAAGCGCATGAAAGAGAATCTCAGTGCCATGGACCCGGACGCACTGCTCAAGACCTGGCTGCCGCTGGGCCTCGAGGGGATCGAAAAGATGCAGCGCGCGTTTTGGTCGCAAATGATGGCCCCGCAGGGGAAACGGGAGCCGGAGAAAAAGGAACGCGGGCCATGAACGCCGAGGCGGGCGATCCGCCGTCTTACTACCGAAGACACGTGTTTTGCTGCACCAACCGGCGACCGGACCAGCACCCGCAAGGCTGCTGCGCGGCCAAGGGGTCGGAAAGATTGCGCGATTACATGAAGGCGCGGGCCAAGGAGCTAGGCCTCAATGACGTAAGAATCAATTCGTCGGGCTGCCTCGACCGCTGCGAGCTAGGGCCGACGATGGTCATCTATCCCGAAGGCGTCTGGTATACCTATCGTTCGCGCGAGGACGTGGATGAGATACTGGCCGTTCATGTCGCCGGGGGAGGCCGCGTGCCGCGACTGATGTTGCGCCCAACCGACAAGTTCGTGGACCAGATCTCAGACAAGATTCCCGCTGGGCCCGGCCCGCGAACGGGCGCGCCCGAAAAGGCCGCGGGCTGAGCCATAGGCACCGGGCCGCAAGCGCGCCCGAAGACATCGTTTCGAATTCGCAATGAGCAGGCGGACCATATTCGCCGTGGCCAGCGCGCCGGGCAAAGCGGCCGTGGCCGTCGTGCGCGTGTCGGGCCCGGCGACGCGCGAGGTGCTTGCCGCACTCGCAGGGCGGGTACCGCCGCCCAGGCAGGTGCGACTCCGTCAAATCCGCGATCCTGACGGCGAGTCCATCGACCGGGGTTTCGTGATCTGGTTCCCGGCGCCGCGAAGCTTCACCGGCGAGGACATGGCCGAGCTCCATGTCCACGGGGGGCGCGCGGTGGCGGCGGGCCTGGTCGCGGCGCTGTCGGGCTTCGACGACGTTCGGCCGGCCGAGGCCGGCGAGTTCGCCAAGCGCGCGTTCCTGAACGGCAAGCTCGACCTTACGGCGGCCGAAGGGGTGGCCGACCTTGTGGCGGCCGAAACGGAGGCACAGCGCAAACAGGCGCTGCGCCAGATGGAGGGTGAATTCGGGCGGGTAGTCGAGGACTGGCGGGAACGACTGGTACGGGCGCTGGCGCACGTCGAGGCGGAGATCGATTTCGCGGACGAGGATTTGGGGAAGAGCCCAAGCGAATTGGTGAAGCCCCAGATATTGGGCCTTCGCGCTGAAATAACACAATATCTTGATGATGATCGTCGCGGTGAACGTCTACGCGAAGGGGTCTCGGTTGCCATCGTGGGTCCCCCGAATTCTGGAAAGTCCAGTCTTCTCAATTACTTGGTGAAACGAGAGGCGGCCATCGTCTCGGCCTTGGCCGGTACCACGCGCGATGTGATCGAGGTGCACCTGGACCTTGGCGGCTATCCCGTCGTTCTTGCCGATACCGCAGGCCTTCGGCCCACGGCCGACGACGTCGAGAAGGAGGGCGTGCGACGGGCAATCGCGCGCGCCGAGTCCGCGGACTTGAAGCTGGTGGTGGTCGAGGCGCCGGCTTGGCCGCGGGTCGATGCGGGCACGGCCGCATTGATCGGGGAGGACTCGATCCTGGTCTTGAACAAGAGGGACCTGGTGGCGGACGGCTTGGCGGTGAAGTCCGATGGAGCCGGGGCGGCTGGTGCCGGCCGAGCGGCGGCGGTGGTGGAGACCTCGGTGCGCAGCGGGGAAGGATTGGACCGGTTGTTGGAGGTTCTGGAGCGGGAGGTGGCGGCCCGGCTCGCGCATGGTGGCGGAGCGCCCATGATCACCCGCGCCCGCCATCGGACCGCGCTTCAGGATTGCGTCGACGCGCTGAGGAGATTTTCCGGTGCCCCGTCCATGGAGCTCGCGGCGGAGGATCTGCGGATCGCGGCGCGGGCGTTGGGCCGTATCACCGGGCGCACGGGCATCGAGGATCTGCTGGACGTCGTGTTCCAGGATTTCTGCATCGGGAAGTGATCGGCGAAGGCGGCGCTCGAACCGGCGAAATTTCACGTGAAACGGCGTGCGGGAGAGTCTTGACGGGTTTGGCGGCCGCGAATGTGCGCCCGGGAGCCGCTGTGGACAGGGTGCGGCACCGGCCCTAGATTACGCGCCATGCCCGGTGTCTTCGATGTCGGCGTCTTCGATGTGATCGTGGTTGGCGGCGGCCACGCCGGATGCGAGGCCGCGGCCGCGAGCGCGCGAATAGGGGCGCGTACGCTTCTTCTCACCCACAAGCTGGACACGATTGGCGAGATGTCGTGCAACCCCGCCATCGGGGGACTCGGCAAGGGACACCTGGTGCGCGAGGTGGATGCGCTCGACGGGCTGATGGGCCGGGTAGCGGACCGCGCCGGCATCCAGTTCCGCATGCTCAACGCAAGCAAAGGGCCAGCGGTACGCGGTCCCCGGGCCCAGGCCGACCGGAAGCTCTACCGCCAGGCGATGCAGGAAGCCCTTGCGGGCCAGGCGAATCTCGAACTTCGCGCCGCGGCCGTGGAGGACCTGGTTCTGGATTCTTCCGGCGGTGCACGGGGGGTCGTGACGGCAACGGGGCAAACGGTTCTCGCCGCCGCGGTCGTCCTGACGACGGGCACCTTCCTGCGCGGGATGATCCATCTGGGCCGGGAACGGATCCCGGCCGGCCGCGTGGGCGAGCCGCCATCACACGGCTTGGCGCACACATTGGCCAAGGCCGGTTTCCGGTTGGGGCGGCTCAAGACCGGCACCCCGCCGCGGCTGGACGGCCGGACCATAGATTTCTCGGTTCTCGCCGAGCAGCCGGGCGACGAGCGGCCCACCCCGTTCTCCTATCTGACCGGGGCGATAACGACGGCCCAACGGGTCTGCCACGTGACACGCACGACCGCGGCTACCCATGCCATCATCAGGAAAAACCTGCATCTCTCGCCGATCTACTCCGGTCAGATCGAAAGCCGAGGGCCCCGGTACTGCCCGTCGATCGAGGACAAGGTGGTTCGATTCGGCGACAGGGATGGGCACCAGATCTTCCTGGAGCCGGAAGGGCTGGACGATCCCACCATCTATCCCAACGGAATCTCGACGTCGCTGCCGGCTGCGGTCCAGGAGGCCCTCATCCACACCATTCCGGGGCTGGAACGATCCGCGATGGTCCGGCCGGGCTACGCCATAGAGTACGATTTCGTCGATCCCCGCCAACTGCGCCCGAGCCTCGAGACCCGGCTCGTCCCCGGCCTTTACCTGGCCGGCCAGATCAATGGAACCACCGGCTATGAGGAGGCCGCGGCTCAGGGCCTGATGGCGGGTATGAACGCGGCGCGCGCCGCCGCAGGATCCGAGGCCGTCGTTCTCGATCGGGCCGAGGCGTATATCGGCGTGATGATCGATGATCTTGTGACGCTGGGGACGACCGAGCCCTATAGGATGTTCACCTCCAGGGCCGAATACAGGCTCCGCCTTAGGGCCGACAATGCGGATCAGCGCCTCACCCCAAAGGGCATCGAGGCGGGATGCGTAGGGTCCGATCGGCGCCGCGTATTCACCCATAAGGCGGAGGCGCTGGCTCATGGCCGGGAGCTGACCGGCCGTCTTAGGGCGAGTCCGGCGGAGCTCGGACGCCACGGCATCGCCATTAACCAAGACGGGCTGGTGCGGACCGCGGACCAGCTTCTCGGGTTTCCCCAGGTCACGGTGCGGCGTCTGGCCGCGATCTGGCCGGAACTTCAGGAGCTTAGGCCGGAGGTGGCGGAACAGGTGGAGATCGACGGCCGCTACGCGGCCTATCTGGCCCGCCAGGAAGCGGACATCGCGGCCTTCCGCCAGGACGAGGCGTTAAGGTTAACGCCGGGTCTGGATTACGGAGGGGTGGGGGGCCTTTCAGCGGAACTTCGGGAAAAACTCGAGACGGCACGCCCGGAGACCTTGGGCGCGGCCTCCCGCATCCCGGGAATGACGCCCGCGGCACTCGTTCTTTTGCTGCGCCATGTCCAGGGGCGTGCCGGCGCGGAGCCCAACGGCCGCAGATCGGCCTAAGGGCGATAAATGACGGCCCGTGGGCGGAGACCGGAGCCCGAGCCCCTTGGTCCGGAGGGGTTCGCCGCCGCTGCCGGTGTTTCACGTGAAACACTCGGGCGCCTTGAGGCCTACGCCGACCTGCTCAGGAAGTGGCAGGAATCGATCAATTTGGTCGGCCCGGCCACGCTCGTCGATCTTTGGCGCCGCCACATGCTGGATTCCGCGCAGCTGGTCGACTATCTGCCTGCGGATCCCGGTCCCGAAAGGCGGGTTGTCGCCGATCTGGGGAGTGGCGCTGGGTTTCCGGGCCTTGTCTTGGCGATCCTTGGCGCCGGCCATGTGCACCTAATCGAGAGCAGCCAGAAAAAATGCGCTTTCCTTAGGGAGGTGGCGAGAATCACCGGCGCCAAGGCCACCGTTCACGCCGCAAGGATCGAGGACATCGCCCGGGTATTGCCCTTTGGGCCGGCGGACGTCGTTACATCCCGCGCCTTGGCGCGCCTCATTGACCTTCTTGCACTCGCCAAACCCATGCTCACACCGGTTGGGGTGTGTCTGCTCCTGAAAGGCGCACATGTTGATGAGGAATTGACCGCCGCGCGGAAAGAATGGAATATGCGCGTCGAAGAATGGCCAAGCGCGACCGGCGGTTCAGGCACCATCCTCCGTGTGGCAGGATTGCGGTTGGGGGGCACATCGATTGGAAAATCAGGAAATTAACGTCAGACCCGGCCTTATTAGTCGGGTCATTGCGATAGCGAATCAAAAAGGTGGCGTCGGCAAGACCACGACCGCCATCAATCTCGCCACAGCCCTGGCGGCGGTCAGGTGCCGGGTCCTTTTGATCGACTTGGACCCCCAGGGCAACGCCAGCACGGGCCTCGGCATCACCCGGCAGATGCGCACCACCAGTTCCTACGACGTATTGATGGGCGAAGCGGATATCCGCCAGGCTACGGTCGACACCAAGATACCGGGGCTGAGCGTCGTCCCGTCGTCTCTCGATCTCACCGGCGCCGACCTCGAGCTCGTGGATGTGGAAAGGCGGGAATTCCGGCTGAAATCCGCCCTGGAGACGGCTCGTTCGGAATATGACTACATCTTGATCGACTGCCCTCCGTCGCTATCGCTTCTCACTCTCAATGCACTCGTAGCGGCGGATGCGGTGTTGGTTCCGCTCCAATGCGAGTTCTATGCGCTGGAGGGGCTGAGCCACCTGGTCCGCACCGTCGAGCGCGTGCAGCGGGCGTTCAATCCCGGCCTGGAGATACAAGGTGTTGTGCTAACGATGTTCGATAAGCGCAATAACTTGAGCGGGCAGGTAGCCGATGACGTCCGGGGCCATTTCGGGACCAAAGTCTACGACACCGTCATCCCGCGCAATGTGCGGGTCTCCGAGGCCCCCTCGCACGGAAAGCCGGTGCTGCTCTACGATATGGAATGCCCCGGCGCCCAGGCATACATCCATCTGGCCGGCGAAGTGCTGCGGCGCGAGCGAGGCCTGAGGCCGTGACCGTCGGCGACGAGGGGAAGAAGCGCCAGTTGGGGCGCGGCCTGTCCGCCTTGCTGGGCGAGGAGAGCGAGGACTACGCCGAGCTCGACCGGGTTCGACTCAGCAAGACGGTTCCGATCGAATTCCTGCAGTCGAGCCGGTTCCAGCCGCGCCGCATGTTCAACGAAGAAGAGATCCTCGGCCTGGTCGAATCGATTCGCGCCAATGGGATCCTGCAGCCGATCCTGGTGCGGCGCCTGGCCGACCAGCCAGACCGGTTCGAGATCATCGCCGGGGAGCGCCGCTGGCGTGCGGCCCAGGCGGCCAAGCTCCATGAAGTTCCGGTCATCGTCAAAGACCTCTCCGACGGCGACGCGCTCGAGGTCGCCCTGGTGGAGAATCTCCAGCGCCAGGACCTGACGCCGATCGAGGAGGCCGAAGCCTATCGCCGCCTCATGGAGGAGTTCTCCCACACCCAGGAAGACTTGGCGCGCACCCTGGGCAAGAGCCGCAGCCACATCGCCAATACCATGCGCCTCCTGGCCCTTCCCGATCAGATCCGCGCGATGCTGGACGAAGGGAAACTGACGGCCGGTCACGGCCGCGCCCTGTTGGCCGCTGGCGATCCCACCGCGCTCGCGAACCTGGTGCTCTCGCGTTCCCTCAACGTGCGTCAGACCGAGGCTCTGGTGCAGGGCGAGAAAAGCAAACCCCGTGCGCCGCGCCGCAGCGCTACGAAGGACGCCGACACCATCGCGCTCGAAAACGAAGTATCGAATCTGCTCGGCCTCAAGGTTGCCATCAATTACCGCCCCGGCGGGGGGACCGTGGTGATCCACTATCAGACCCTCGAGCAACTGGACGAAGTGTTGCGCCGCCTGTCCCACGTCGTCCAGACGGCGCGCCCGCCGCGCGCCGGAACGGCGATGCCCGAGCCCAAGCCCAAGCTGATGAAACCCGTCGAGCCGGCGGGAACCGAGCAACGGGATTCGCCGGCGCAACCTGCGGCGACCGTTACGCCGCTCGAATCGACGCCGGCCGAGCCGCCGTCCGATACCATTGACGCGCCGTCGCCGAAGGAACCGCCATCCGGCGCGGGACCGCGCGATCCCGTCGCTCAGCTTCGGGTGGTGGGAGGAACGGAAGGATCGAGCGCTTTGCATACCGAAACGGCCGCGCCCTCGGCGCCCACGTCGATGCAACCCCAGTCGTCGGCCCCGTCCGCGGCCGACCCCTTCGGTACCACGACCAAGACGCCGCAATAACCGCGCGCGTCGCCGGTCGTATCCCAATCCCTGATGACTCAGGCCGGCTGCATGTTCGCCGCCAGCAGGAGCAATCCCTGCCGGCAGATGGTTTCCGCCGGCATGCCCGTGGTCTTGCAGGTGGACTCGAGCGACAGCAATTCCTCGAACGCCGCGGCGATGCGATCCATCGGCCAGCGCCGAAGCTGGGCGCGAAAGGCGGAACGGAATTTGAAAAACAGCGGCGGCCTGAGCGCCGCGATCGCGGATTCGAAACTGTCGCCCTCGGCCATCCTCGCCGCCACCAGATGCATCCGTTCGAAATGCCGCGACACGGCGCGAATCACCGCAACCGGCGCTACGCCTTCCTGAAGCACCCGGCCCAACGCGCGGTCGAGTCCGGCCAGGTCCGCGGCCCCCGCGGCGAACGCCACGTCTTCGAGCGATAGCGCCGCGCTGTCCCCGACGCACAAGGCCGCATCCTCGAGCGTCGCCTTGCCGCCCGCTCCCACATACAAGGCGAGCTTTGCGATCTCGCTTCGCGTCACGGCCCGGTCGCCGCCCAGCTTCGCTGCCAGGAAGCCGAGCACGTCGTCGGCCGCGGCAACGTTCTCGTCGGCCAAAAGGCCCCGGATGGTCGACACAAGGTCCGCGCCCTCGTCGAGATAGCAAGGCAGCGACGCGGCATTCGGAGCATCCTCGAACAGACGGCGCAATGCCGAACGGGGCGGCAGCTCGCCCGCCTCGACAACAACCAGCGCTTGGCCTGCGGGGCCGCTCGCGGAACCTACGAGCAGCGATTCGAGCGCCGGCGCGACGCCATCGGTCGCATCGCGTACGCGAACCACGCGGCGTCCGCCGCCGAACGGAATGGCGGCGGCTTCGTCCGCAAGCCGCGCCGGATCGCGTCGCAACGCCTCGGCCTCGACCTCCACGACCTGGAACGGGTCTGCCGGATCGCTGACCGCCGAACAAACGAGAGCGAGCGCGCGCTCCCGCACCAGCCCGCCGTCCGGTCCATACACGAGGACCGCGACCGCCTTGGCGTCCGGATTCACGGCGAAGACATCCGCGCGGCTTGCGGCAATCTTCATGCCCGGCGCGCCCCCTTCTTCGTCCGTACGGTGCGATCGATCCGGATCGTGGTCATGGCTCGCCGTTCCTGCGCCGCGTGAAATAGAAGGACAACCGCAGCGTCATGTCGTCGCTGATCGCCTTCAATGCGCGGCGCTCGGCGTCCTGCTCCGCCGCCAGGTTCGCATACTCGGAAACGAGGACGTCGAAACTGTTGGTCGAGCGGCTCTCGCTGTGGAAGAGCGGCTTCCCGGTTTCGGCGGAGCGCAGAACATATTGGGCCACCACCTTCAGATTGGCGCGGGTGACTCTCTCGTCCTTCTGGATCGCGAGGGTTTGCTTGGTGACGTTGAGCTTGGTTTCCAATACGTATAGCGGCTGCGCCGGAATGCCCTTGGGGTTGAGCTCGGTGTAAAGGAGATTGCGCAGTTCCTGTCCGCGGCGATCGGCGATCGACACGATCTTGATTGCCGCCAGTTCCGGAACCACGTCGTAAGTCTGTTTCGAATAAAGGGGACGGAAACCGCATCCCGAAAGCCCGGCCAGGACAGCGGCGAACGCCGCCGAAAGAAGAATAGCCCGTGACGTCGCGCGCACCCTGTGTCCCTCACAGCACCACATTGACGATCCGATTCGGCACGACGATGACCTTGCGCGGCGGCTTTCCGTCGGCGGCCTTGGCGACCGCGGGAAGGGCGAGCGCGGCTGCTTCGGCCGCGGCCGCTTCGGCGTCGCGTGGAAGCTCGATCTGACCCCGCAGCTTTCCGTTCACCTGGACCGCGACCGTCACCATCTCGTCGATCACAAGCTTGGGGTCCGCCTCGGGCCACCGCGTGACCGAAAGCGGCTCGGCGTGGCCCAAACGCTCCCAAAGCTCTTCGGCCAGATGGGGCGCGAGCGGCCCCAACAGCAAGGCGATGGTTTCGTATCCCTCGCGCAGCACGAAACCGGCGTCCGTGGCGCCGCTGGTCTCCAGCGCGCCCAGCGTATTCGAAAGCTCGCGGATGTGCGCGACCGCGCGGTTGAAGCGGAACTTCTCCAAGTCCTCGGTCACCGCGCGAATGGTCTTGTGCACGGCGCGCCGCGCCTCGGCCGCTTGCGCCGACAATGTAACCGGCATCGCCGCGCCGTTGGGTGCCAGCGGAACCTCGGGCTCGGTGACCATGCGCCAAAGCCGGTTGACGTACCGCCACACGCCCTCGACGCCCGCCTCGCTCCATTCCAGGTCCCGCTCCGGCGGACTGTCGGAAAGCATGAAGAGGCGCGCGGTATCGGCGCCGTAGGTCTCCAGGATCTGCTCCGGATCGACGACGTTCTTCTTCGACTTGCTCATCTTCTCGACGCGCCCGACGCTCACCATGGCGCCGTCCGCCGTCCGCACGGCCTGTCCGTCGCGCCGCTCAATCTCTTCCGGGAAGAGCCAACGCCCCTCGGCGTCGCGATAGGTCTCGTGACAGACCATGCCTTGAGTCATGAGCCCGGCGAACGGTTCGCCCGATACGGGATAGCCGCAGCGCGCCAGCGCCCGGGTGAAAAACCGCGAATAGAGAAGATGCAAAACCGCATGCTCGACGCCGCCGATGTATTGATCGACGGGCATCCAGTAGCGCACCGCCTCCGGCGCGAACGCCGTTTCGGAATGCGGAGAGCAGTAACGCGCGAAATACCACGACGATTCGAAGAAGGTATCGAAGGTGTCGGTCTCGCGCGTGGCCCGGCCGCCGCATGTCGGGCAGGCGACGTGCTTCCAGGTCGGGTGTTTCTCCAGCGGGTTGCCGGGCTCGTCGAAGCTGACGTCATCCGGCAACGTGACCGGAAGATCCGATTCCTTCACCGGCACCATGCCGCAGGCGGCGCAGTGGATGACGGGAATGGGACAGCCCCAGTAACGCTGGCGCGAAATGCCCCAGTCGCGCAGGCGATACACGGTCGCGCCCTTGCCCTGGCC
>JBAVNO010000287.1:0-1559 GCA_049691095.1 Alphaproteobacteria bacterium
ATCTGATGCCGCCGGCCGCCGCCATCGCGGGTTTGGCCTGGGACCGTCCTGTCCTGACCGTCTTCGGCGGAGCCACCTGGCTCGCCATGACGGCGGCGTACCTGCCCACGCTTCGTCTTTACGGCCAGGGGCCGCTCGCGGGCTTGCTGTTGCCGGCGTCCTGCCTCTTCTATTGCGCGATGACCGTCGATTCGGCCCGCCGCCACCGGCAGGGGAAGGGTGGCGGCTGGAAGGGCCGCTCCTATTCGCTCGACTCGTTGGCGGGCGGCGATTCGGGCGCCGAAACGCGGGCGGGAACGCGATGAACGCGCTGCTGCAAACCAAAGGCGTTGCGGATCGGCAGGTGGAAACGCCCTCCGGCAAAGGATCGCGGAACGAGAATTTCCCGGTGGGATCGTTCCTGCTGTCGCGCCGCCTGCGTCCCCACGTGGCGCTCTTCTACGCCTTCGCGCGCGCCATCGACGACATCGCCGACAATCCGGATCTGGAGCCCGACGACAAGGTCGCGCGGCTCGACGGGTTCGAGAAGGCCGTGACCGGGCGCATCGCCGGCGTTCCCGGATTCGAGAAGGCCTATCGCCTGCGCGAAAGCCTGATCGCCACCGGCGTCACACCGCAGCACTGCGTCGACCTGGTGGCGGCGTTCAAGCGCGACGCGACCAAGCTCCGCTATCGCGACTGGGACGATCTCATGGGGTATTGCAACCTGTCGGCCGCGCCGGTCGGCCGTTACCTTCTCGACCTCCACGGCGAGGACCGCGCCGGCTATCCGGCTTCCGACGCGTTGTGCAACGCGCTGCAGGTCATCAACCATCTCCAGGACTGCGCCGACGACTACCGCAATCTCGATCGCGTGTACCTGCCGCTCGACTGGATGACGGAAATGGGCGCGGCCGTCGAGGATCTCGCCCGGCCCGCCGCGGGGCCGGCGCTGCGCCGCGTGATGGATCGCACCTTGGACGGGGTCGATTCGCTTCTTCCGCTCGCGCGCGAATTGCCGCGACGGCTCGAGAGTCGCCGTCTGGCAATGGAATCCTCGGTCATCGTGGTCATCGCGGAGCGGCTCACGGGCCTGCTGCGGCGACGCGATCCGGTGGCCGAACGGGTCGAGCTGACGCCGCTCCAATTCCTGGCCTGTGCGGCGGCCGGAGTGCTGAGGCACGCGCGTCGAAAGGGCGCGCCCGCGCGATATATTACAGGTCTTTAATGCTCGAATCGCGACCCAGCACTGGCCTTTGGTTCGCGAAGATTTGATTATGACAGTAAAATGACTATAGAATACGGTTCCAAATACAACAGGTTGCCATTGGACTTTCCACGATTTCGCGGGCCCGCCCATCCGGGCTGCCGCGACGGCAAACCACGGGGACCACGATCAACATAGCGCGAGAGCCCGTTGGGCTTCACGGAACGGGAGAGGAGCCGGCGGCTCCTCCACAGCAGGGGTGTTGAAACGATGACCAGCGCGACGCCGATATTGGACGGGATCAGGGACACGGGGGACATCCGGTTGCTGTCCGGGGGGGAGCTGCGTCGGCTGGCGGACGAGGTTCGTCTGG
>JBAVNO010000288.1:0-1742 GCA_049691095.1 Alphaproteobacteria bacterium
CCACATGGCCCACGCCGCCCGCGGGCTACGGCTCAAAGAGGCCCGTCGACGACCGCCTCCCGCCGGTCCGGAGGGCGCGGGGCCCGCTGACAGAGCTCCGGATGGCAGCCCTAGCAGCCCGTGGTGAAAGTCTCCGAAATCGAGGTGGCCGCGAAGGTCACGGGCGCCTAGATTCTGGGGCATGGCGATGGGCAAGCGGAAGCGACGACAAGAGTCGATGTGGATTACGACGAGCGAGCTGCCGAAGAGCCCTGGGCACCCCTTCTATGCGCGGCTGAACGGAGCGCTGGAGGCTGCGGGCTTCGATACGTTCGTGGAGTTGCGGTGCGGGGCGTACTACGCGCCGGTGATGGGTCGACCGAGCCTGACGCCGGGGCGCTACTTCCGCTTGCTGCTGGTTGGGTACTTCGAAGGCCTGGACTCGGAGCGAGGGATGGCGTGGCGTGCTGCGGACTCTCTGGCGATCCGGAGCTTCCTGGGCCTTGGGCTGGATGAGCGAGCGCCGGACCACTCGACGATCTCGCGGACCCGTCGGCTGATCGACGTGGAGACCCACCGTGAGGTGTTCACGTGGATACAGGAACGGCTGGCCGAGGGTGGTCTGCTGAGTGGCAAGACGATTGGGATCGACGCGACGACGCTGGAAGCGAACGCGGCGATGCGGAGTATCGTGCGTCGCGACACCGGGGAAACGTACCAGGAGTTCTTGACGCGTCTGGCGAAGGCTTCGGGCATTCGTACGCCGACCCGGCAAGCTCTGGCCCGGCTGGATCGGCGGCGGAAGAAGAAGGGCTCGAACCAGGAGTGGACCAGCCCGGCCGACCCGGACGCGAAGATCGCAAAGATGAAGGATGGCCGCACGCACCTGGCTCACAAGGCTGAGCAGGCGGTGGACATGACCACGGGCGCGATCGTGGCGGTTACGCTCCAAGGTGCGGACCAGGGCGACACGACCACGATCGAGAAGACACTCGAGGAAGCCGGACAGCAGATCGAGCAAGTCCACAGGCACACCGGCGCGTGTCATCCCGGAGGTCTACAGGAAGTCGTGGCCGACAAGGGCTACCACAGCACGGCGGTTCTCCTCGATATCGAGGCCGCGGCCCTGCGCCCGTACGTGTCCGAGCCCGATCGTGGACGACGGCAGTGGGATGGAGACGCCGAAGGTCGCAGGGCCGTCTACGCGAACCGGCGACGGAATCGAGGATCGCGAGGGCAGCGTATGCAGCGCCTCAGGGGAGAACGAGTGGAACGGCCCTTCGCTCACCTCTTCCGGACGGGCCGCATGAGGCGAACCCATCTGCGCGGCCACGACAACATCCTCAAACGGCTACTCCTCCACAGTGGCGGCTTCAACCTCGGGTTGCTGATGCGGCAGGCGTTCGGAGTCGGCACGCCGAGGGGGCTGCAGGGCCGTCTCCGGGCCCTTCTCGCACTCTTGACTCACCTCGGGCACCGACTCACGGCCGTGCCGCGGGCCTTCAAAACCCACCGGCCGCTCACACACACCTCGCCGCCTCTCGGATCGGCTGTCCCGTACCGCCAGTCCGAGGCGGCTTTAACCACGGGCTGCTAGGGAGGCCTGCCGACTACTCCACGTAGCCGAGCGCCCGGAGTGCTTCCTCCGCTTCGGGCGTCATCTTCACCGGGGCGCCGTACACTTCCCGGAGCCGGAGCGGCGCCCGTCGGGTCTCCTGCAGGAGGAAGCCCTTCAGCACGGGGTCGGCCTCCGGCCACAGGTT
>JBAVNO010000289.1:0-2097 GCA_049691095.1 Alphaproteobacteria bacterium
TCCGCGCCCCGCACCGCCAATGTCTCGGCCCGGGCGATGCGCGCATAGGCGGGCCACGACGCGACCGAAATCGCGATGATGGCGTTGTCGAGCCCGGGGCCGAGCGCGGCCACCAGGGCCAGCGCCAGCACCAGTTTGGGGAACGCGAGGAACGCATCGGTCACGCGCATCAGCACCGTGTCGGCGATTCCGCCCAGATAGCCGGCCGTGGTTCCGATCAACAGCCCGACCGGCGCGGCGATCACCGCCACCAACGCCACGATCTCGAGCGTGACCCGCGCCCCGAACAGGATGCGGCTCAGGATGTCGCGCCCCAATTCGTCGGTGCCGAGCCAGTGGACCGCACTGGGGGCCAACAGGCGGGTGGCAAGGTCCTGCGCGTAGGGTGGGAATGGCGCCAGCAGCGGCGCAATGGCGGCAACCAGGACCAGGAGGAACAGGATCGCGAGCCCGGCCGCGGCAAGCGGGTTTCGCACCAGCGCAAAGCCGACCGCCATGGCGCGATGCAGGAACGCCCCGAGCCGGGAGGACGGCGGCCGCTCCAAGAGGGTTATCGTTGCGATCATGTGCGCGCACCCGGCCGCGCCCGCGGGTCGAGCAGCGGATAAAGAAGGTCGGTCGCCAGATTGAGGCCCAGGAACACCACGCCCACCACCAGCGTTCCGCCCAGCACCGCGTTCATGTCGGCGCTCAGCAGCGAATGGGTGATGTAGCGGCCGAGCCCCGGCCACGCGAACACGGTTTCGGTCAGCACCGCGCCTTCGAGCAGGCTGCCGTAGCTGAGCGCGACGACGGTCACCAGCGGCACCATCACGTTGGCGAAGGCGTGCCGCCAGACCACCTGGCTTTCCCGCAGGCCCTTGGCGCGGGCCGCCGTCACATAGTCCTGGCCCAGCTGTTCGATCATGAAGGCGCGCGTCATGCGCGAGATGTAGGCGAGCGAGAACAGCCCGAGAATCGAGGCCGGGAGCACGAGATGGCGAAGCGCGCTCAAGAACACCTCTCCCTGCCCCGCCAGCAGGCTGTCGATCAGGATGAATCCGGTGACCGGCGCCACCAGCCCTTCGAGATAGATGTCGATGCGCCCGGGCCCGCCGGTGAGGCCGAGCCGCGCGTAGAACACCAAAAGTCCGACGAGGCCGAGCCAGAACACCGGCACCGAATAGCCGAACAATCCGATCAGCCGCACCGCGTGATCGGCGAACCGGTCCCGGTAATAGGCCGCGGCGACGCCCATGGGCACGCCGAGCGCGATCCCGATCACGATCGCCGTGGTGGCGAGTTCGATGGTGGCGGGGAAGACCCGGGCGATGTCGGACAGCACCGGATTGGCCGTCAGCACGGATTGGCCGAGGTCGCCCCGCAGCACGGCGCCGAGATAGATCAGGAACTGGCGGTAGAGGGGCAGATCGAGGCCCATTTCGCTTCGCACCCGCGCGATCACGTCGGCCGGCGCGCGGTCGCCCACGGCAGCCAGCACCGGATCGACGGGCATGACCCGCCCGATGACGAAGGTGACCAGCACGAGCCCGAGCAGCGTCAGCGCCACCGACACCACGAGGCCGAGGATGGAAACGACGCGGCCGCGGCCCTCCCCCATCGCTCAGTCCTTCCTCACGCCGCGATAGAATACGGTGTCGAAACTGGGCCCCACCACGAATCCCGCGAGCGCCGCACGCTCCACCGTGATCTCGACTTCCTGGAACAGGATCACGAACGGCGAGTCGGCCTGCACGCGGGCCTGCATGGCGCGATAGAGGCCGGCGCGCTTTTCGCGGTCGGGCTCCAGGATCGCGGCCTCGGTCATCTTCGTGAGCTCCGGGATGTCCCAGCCGTTGCGCCACGCCAGCGTCTTGACCAGGGCGCCGTCGGAGTTGTCGGGGTTGGAGGCGAAGGCCTGGGCGTTGCTGTGGGGATCCTGATAGTCCGGACCCCAGCGGCCGAAGAAGATGCCGTGGTTGCGCGCCCGGTACTTGGTCAGCACCTGCCTGCCGTCGGCGGGCGCGATATCGAGGCGGATTCCGGCCGCGGCGAAGGTGGACTGTAGCGACTGCGCGACGTCGAGATCGGGCCGCGTACCGCGGACGTCCAGCGTCA
>JBAVNO010000290.1:0-1527 GCA_049691095.1 Alphaproteobacteria bacterium
CTGGAGCTGCAGCAACTGCGGCGAGGAATACCATTTCGTGCGCCCGCCGCGCCGCCGCATCCAGGACTGCTATTGCCGCCCCTGCGGCCCCAAGCGGGGAAGCCTGCGCCCCGTGGCCCCTCAGTCCGGCGACCGCGGGTCGCCGGAAATCCGCCTCTAACTTTCCTTCATCGTCGGCTGCGGCCCGTGGCGCCGTCGCGGCGAACCGGCGGGACATTGGATTCCGGCGCTCTCCGGCTGCGTAGCGGGAACCTTCGCGTCCCCCTCGCGCTTGCTCCGCGGCGCGGACGGGCCCTCCCTTGCGCTCAAGGGGAGAGGGCGGGGTGAGGGCCGGACGAACGCGCCGGAGCGGGCGTTTTCCCCCGTTTTCCACGGCGTTGCGCAATGGCTGCGGCCCTATTCTGCATGCGCTTCGATCACGCGCCGCTCACGATTAATTCAATTTCAGACTCGCCCTCTCGCGGTGACAATGGCGCCAGCACGGTGCGCAGAAACCTTCCGACCGCGAGGTGACCCATGACGACCCGACCGATGACATCCGCAAACAGCGCCTTCCGGCCGCCGGCCCTCCTGGCGTGGCTGGCCGCGCCGCTCATCGCCGTGGCGCTTCTGTTCGGCGCCGCGCCGGCCCAGGCCGGCGGCGTCGTCAACGCGTCCTTCTTCAAGGGCGTCGCCATCAAGGGCTATGACCCGGTGGCCTATTTCACCGACGGCAAGCCGGTGGAAGGCTCGAGCGACTATCAATACGAGTGGATGGGCGCGAAATGGCGCTTCGCCAGCAAGGCGAATCTCGACGCCTTCGCCGCCAACCCCGAGAAGTACGCGCCCCAATATGGCGGTTACTGCGCCTATGCGGTCTCTCAGGGCGGCACCGCCGACATCGACCCCGAATCCTGGAAGATCGTGGACGGGAAGCTGTATCTGAATCTCTCGGCCAAGGTCAAAGCGATCTGGGAGAAGGACATCCCCGGCTACATCGCCAAGGCCGATGCCAATTGGCCGAAGGTTCGCGCCGACCTGGCGAAATGACGCGCCTCAGCCGCCGTCCCCGAGCCGCGTCTCGATCGAGATCTCGGAGGTGAGGGTGCGGTGGACGGGGCACTTGTCGGCGATCTCGAGCAGCCGCGTGCGCTGCGCCTCATCGAGCGGACCGGTGAGCGAGATGACGCGGTCGATGCGGTCGATGCGGCCCTCCTTGGTCTCGCAGGTCTTGCACTCCTCGGCGTGAATCTTGCGGTGAGTGAGCCGCACCGCGACCGATTCGAGCGGCCATTGCTTGCGGTCGGCGTACATGCGGATCGTCATCGACGTGCAGGCCCCGAGCGCCGCGACCAGCAGGTCGTAGGGCGAAGGACCGGTGTCCTGGCCGCCGCGATCGAGCGGCTCGTCGGCGATGAGCCGATGGCCGGCGGCGTCGATGGTTTGCGCATAGGGGCCGGTTCCGGCCTCGGCGACCGCCACCGTTCCCTCGTGCGCCGCGGGCGATTCAGGCGCCGGCGCCGGCGGCGCGCGCTCTGCTCCCGCGGC
>JBAVNO010000291.1:0-2362 GCA_049691095.1 Alphaproteobacteria bacterium
GGCGTCGAATGTGACGGTGCCGCTCGACAGCGTCACGGTTTGGGTGCCGAGGGCCGCGCCGCCGGCCGTGTAGTTCGTGCCGGAGACCTCGTTCGTCACGTCGTCCTTGAAGTCGTGCGTGGCCTGATTCGGCGAATAGGTCGCCGTGGTCAGCATGACCTTGAGCGTGTCGGTGTCGAGGTCCACGGCGTTCCCGTTCATCGCCGCCAGGCGGAAGTTGTCGAACAGCACCCAGGCCATGGCCTATCTCCCCCTCACGCCAAGCGCCGCCTCGCGCAGATGAAGCTCGGCCTCGAGCCGCTTGATGCGCTCCGCGTCCTTGACGGGGTCGAGCTCTTCGATGCGCTGCCGGATACGGGCATTGCGCATCATGTGGCGGTCGATGGTGGCGCGGTCGTCGCCGGCCGGGTTGACGTGGAGGGCCTGTCCGGTCATGCCCAACGCATTTCGTTCGCGGAGATACGGCATGCACGCCGGCTCCGAAACTGCCCGTTGATCGACCTTGCGGCGGGTCAGGAAAGCGAGGACGCCCATGCTAGCGGCTCAGCCGGTAGACGATTGTGCCCGACGTGAAGGCCGTGCAGTCGAGGCGGTAGAGGATCCCGGATTCAGGTTCCTCGCCCACCTTGTCGGTCGGCACCGTGTAGCTCTCGACCGTGTTCCAGGTCGACCCCTGGTCGTAGCTGCGTCGCAGCGCGACCGTGCCGACGAAAGTGCCCTGGACCGAGACGTTGAACTTGCCGTAGAGCGCCACGGATGCCGATTGACCCGTGCCACCGAACGTCCCCGAAGCGAGTGCGACTGCCATCTATCTTCCTCCTGTCGCGCCGGTCTGAGCCGGCGTCATCGCCGGCGGCTCGAACCCCATCGAGCGGTAATAAGCGTCGCGAGCGGCGTAGCCCTGGCGCTCGAGTTCCGGCCACGACGCCTTGTCCTTGGCCTTGCCGGCCTTGTCCTGGAGCCAGTGCGTGATTTCGTGGACTAGGGCTGCCTGGCCGGCAAGGTCGGGCCGCCATTTCGGCGTCAGCATGATGATCCCCGACGTGCTGTACGCCGTCAGTTCGTTGCCTTGACGGTCCACCACCGGTTTGTCCGAGAACGCGATGACAGGCTTGGCTCCAGATGGGGCCTGATAGCCGGACTGCTTGGCGGCGAACTCAACGGCCTTGGGCGCGAAGGATTCGAGGAACCGCTTGCGCTCATCGCTTGGCTGCGGCACGGCGTCCCTCGCTCATCCCGATTGCGACTGCCTGCTTGCGGCTCGTGACCTTCCGGCCGGACGACGACTTCAGAACGCCGCGCTTGAACTCGTCCATGACGCGGTGGACCTTGCCGCGCATCAGTTCCGCCGCTTTGCCCATGTCATTGCCCCAACAGCGCTTTGGCTTGCGATCCGGAATCCCTGGGCTTGGCACCAAGCCGATCCATCAACGATAGCGGCTTAGCGGCCCGTTCCGGATAGGAGGGCGGTGCGATGCGCCGGTCCTGCGCCGCGCCGCCCGGTGCCGTGAATCCGCTCCTTTGGCTCCAGGCCTGATAGAGCGCCGGAGTGCACATGCTACTGACCGAGCAGGCTCTTGGCCGTCACAGGCGCGTCGGACAGGTCACCCTGGCCGCCGATCAGGATCGTGGCGGCGCGCCCTCTCGCGGTCGCAGCCCGTCTCCGCTCCGCGAGAGCCGCTGCCTGGACCTCGGCCGTGCTCGGCCCGGGTGCGGGCGGCAATGGTTGCAGAGGGGGCGGCTTCGAGGTTCCGAACATTCCGGGAATGCACATGCGTCTTCTCCCAGCGTTTGCGGGTCCATGCGTAAAGGAAGAACGACTCGCGGTTCCGGCCGCAATCGGAGAGCGCGGCCTCGCGCGCGGCGCCGAGCGATTCGAGCCAGCGCATGGCCGTCTCGTGGCCCTGGACGACCCGGCACTCCATCCGGTTCGCGCCGGCGGCCAGGAGCTGCGCGCTCATGCGCGCCCGGGCCCAGCGCGTAAGCGAGAGGGCGACCTTCGGCCAGTCATCGGTCGCGAACATGCCGACCGTATAGAACCCGGGCCAGTATTCGACGGCCGCGACGACGGCGACAGGAACTCCATCGGCATGGGCGACGCATCCGAACCGAGCCAACGCGAACGTCTCCCGGGCGATCTGCTCGGGATCGAAAACCCAGCGGCATGCGTCGATCTCGCGCCTGTCCTCGGCGCGCATGTTGGCCGCGACGTGAAGGACCGCGCTCGAGGAAAGAGGCTCGATGATCACCCTTCTGCGCTCTCCTACCGGAGCTTCGTCGGAGCTTCGCTCCGGCGAAGGCAGGTCGAGCTTCTGAGGGTCTACCCTCCGTAGCTGCGCCAGCAGCGGAGGACGGGTCACCA
>JBAVNO010000292.1:0-14281 GCA_049691095.1 Alphaproteobacteria bacterium
CCCCTAAGCCCAGCCCGCCCGCACCCGCCGAGGCCGCCAAGCCTGCGCCCGCCCCGCCCCACGCCGCGGAGGCCGAAAGACCCGCGGCCCCGCCACCGGCCAAGGAGGCCGCCAAGGAACCCTCCAAGGAATTGGCCGAGGGGCCGGCGAAAGAGGCGCCCACGGGGGCACCCAAAGAAACAGCCAAAGAGCCGGCCAAGGAAACGGCCAAGGAATCCCCATCGCCCGTCGAAAAACGGGCCCCGCCGGCCCCGGCGAAGGAACAGGCGGCCGAAAGCGCGAAGCCCGCGCCGGAATCCCAGATCGCGGCCTTGCCCGCGCCCGTTCCGCAGCCGCCCGAAGCCAAGCCGCCCGAAGCCAAGCCGCCGGCTGGGCCCGATCCCGCGCTGTTGGAGCGCGGGCGCGAAGGCATGCTGCCCACGATCGCTCCCGACGGCCGGCAGCCCTGGAGATATTACGCGCGTCCCTTCGACGACAAGGACAAGCGGCCCCGCATCGCCGTCGTCGTCAGCGATCTGGGTCTTTCGAGCGCCGCGACCGAAACCGCGATTCAGCAGCTCCCGGGCAGCGTCACGCTCGCCTTCTCGCCCTACGCGAAGAATCTCGAGGAGTGGACGCGGCTGGCCCGCGTGGCGGGACACGAGGTGTTCCTGAATCTGCCCATGGAGCCGGTCGATTATCCCGAGCAGGACCCCGGCCCCTATGCGCTCCTGACCTCCATCGACCCCAAACAGAATCTGTTCCGGATGGACTGGCTCCTGAGCCGCGCCGCCGGCTACGCCGGGGTCACCAACCATATGGGCTCGCGCTTCACGGTCTCCGGCGCGGATCTGCGTCCGGTGCTGGACGTCCTCAAGTCGCGGGGCCTGATGTTCCTGGACAGCCGGTCCTCGGACCAAAGCATCGCCGCCAAGATGGCCAAGGATCTCGGCATGCCGATGGCCTACAACAACCGCTTCATCGATGCCGAGGCGTCGCGTGACGCCATCGACAAGAATCTCTCCGAGATCGAGCGGATCGCGCGCAGGACCGGATATGCCGTGGCCATGGGCTCCGCCTATCCGGTGACCATCGAACGCATCTCGAACTGGCTTCCCACGGCCGAGGCGAAGGGATTCGTCATCGCGCCGGTGACCGCGCTCGCCGACAAGCAGGAGGTCAAGTGACGGCGCGCGCGGCGCGGCCCGAAATCGCCCGTCTTCCCTACCGAAAGGGTGTCGGGCTGATGATCTTCAACCGCGACGGCCGGGTGTTCGTGGCGCGCCGGATCGACATGCAATCGGAGGCCTGGCAGATGCCCCAGGGCGGCATCGATCCGGGCGAAGACCCGATTGACGCGGCGATGCGCGAGATGCGGGAAGAGATCGGCACCGACAAGGCCGAAATCGTGGCCGAGAGCCGGCGCTGGCTCCAATACGATCTGCCCGCCGAGCTGGTGCCGAAGATCTGGAACGGGCGCTTTCGCGGCCAGAGCCAGAAATGGTTCCTGCTGCGGTTCACGGGCCAGGATGCCGACATCGACATCAACGGCGAAGAGCCGGAGTTTCTCGAGTGGAAATGGGCGCCGGTGGACGAACTCCCGGCGCTCATCGTGCCCTTCAAGCGCAAGCTCTACGAGCAGCTGGTGAGGGAGTTCGGTCCGCTCATTCGGCGCACGGGCCCGTAAGGCGCCGCGTCAGCGGGCTTCGTCCCGCCCAGCGCATCCGCGCGGCCGCTCAAGCCCCGGCCGCCGCCAGCCTGCGGCTGCGCACCCGTATGAAGCGGTACACGAGCCGCGCCAGCGCCAGAGTCAGCCGCCCATGGGGCTTCAGCCCCGCCGCCTTGAACAGCATGGCGATGCCCCGCTCCACGTGCCAGGGGCGATAGTAGGAATAGGCGCGCCGGGCATAGGCCGCGCCGAAGCGCCTGCGGTCGTAAGCGCCGCTGCCGTTGGCGGCGTAATAGGCATAGGGCAGCTCGTCATCCTCGGATTCCACCAGCCGGCCAAGCACCACCTTGAGTCGGCCCAGGACTCCGAGCGGTTCGCGCTCCAGATAGCGCTTCAGGTAGGCGTAGAACAGCTTGTAGTGGCGGAACTCGTCGGCGGCGATCCTCCGGCACACGTCCTTGAGCACGGGCTCGTCGGTGGCTTCGGCCAGCGCGGTGTAGTACGAGCTGGTGCCGGTCTCGACCACGCAGCGCGCCACCAGCTCGCCGCATTTCGAGCCGCGCACCGACGCGGTCGCCTCGATGGGCAGGTGGAACCCGTCGGTGAACTTCTTGAATGCCGTGTCGAAATCGAACGCGGGATCGGCAAGCATGGCCCATTTGGCCAGCGCCTTGCCGTGTTGAATCTCCTCCACCGCCCAATCGCGGGCGACCTGCTGGAACTCCGGGTCGTCGGCGAACACGTTGCAGAGATAGACGGCGTAGTCGCCGCCGTTGTGCTCCACCATCGCGGCGGCCTTGACCATGGCCAGCAGGTCGGCATCGACGCGACTGTTGTCGAACCGCGCCCAGGGAACGTCGTCGAGCGTCCAGTGGCTTTTCATCGCCGGTTCTAGGGAGCGGTTGTTCATGCTTTTCCCGGCCATTATAAAACGGAATCGCGGCCCATCAACATCGCCGCTTGGGCGTTCTACGCGGGCGTCCAGGCGTCTTGGGCCGCCGGTCGGGGGCCCGGATTTCCCCTGCCCTTGGCTAGCCCGGGCAGGCGGCGAGCATGGCCTCGGCCACGGCCAGGCGCTTTTCGGCCTCCGTGCGCGCGGCCTCGTCCTTGGCGTCTTCCACGTCCTCGCGGGCGTCGTGGATCAGGGCCTCGATCTCGCCGCGCTTCAGATCGGCCACCGGCAGGGCCTTGTCGGCCAGCACCGTGCATCCTTCGGGCGTGGCCTCGGCGAAGCCGCCCGCGATGAAGATGCGGTCGGTCACCGCGCCCTTGTCATAGACCTCGATGACGCCGGGGCGGATGGAGGACACGAACAGGGAATGGCCCGGCAACACACCGAAATCGCCCTCCGAGCCGGGGACGACCACCATGTCCACCGAGGCCGCGAACAGCAGCCGTTCCGGTGACACCAGCTCGAATGCGACCTTTTGCGCGCCTTCCGCCATCGACCGCTCCCGCCTAGGCCGCCTCAGCCGCCATGCGCTTGGCCTTCTCGACCGCCTCGTCGATGGTGCCGACCATGTAGAAGGAGGCCTCGGGAAGGTCGTCGTACTGGCCTTCGACCAGCCCCTTGAAACCCTTGATGGTGTCCTCGAGGGTCACGAACACACCGGGAGTCCCGGTGAACACTTCGGCCACGTGGAAGGGCTGGGACAGGAAGCGCTGCATCTTGCGGGCCCGCGCCACCGTCAATTTGTCTTCCTCCGACAACTCGTCCATGCCGAGGATGGCGATGATGTCCTGCAGCGACTTGTAGGTCTGCAGGATCTTCTGCACGTCGCGGGCGACCTTGTAATGCTCTTCGCCGACGACGCGGGGATCGAGCACCCGCGAGGTGGAATCGAGCGGGTCCACCGCCGGATAGATGCCGAGCTCCGCGATCTGGCGCGACAGCACGGTGGTGGCGTCGAGGTGCGCGAACGAGGTCGCCGGCGCCGGGTCGGTGAGGTCGTCGGCGGGCACGTAGATCGCCTGCACCGACGTGATCGAGCCCTTGGTGGTGGAGGTGATGCGCTCCTGCAGCGTGCCCATGTCGGTGGCCAGCGTGGGCTGATAACCCACCGCCGAGGGGATGCGGCCCAGAAGCGCCGACACCTCGGACCCCGCCTGGGTGAAGCGGAAGATGTTGTCAACGAAGAACAAGACGTCCTGGCCTTCCTCGTCGCGGAAGTACTCGGCCAAGGTCAGGCCCGTGAGCCCGACGCGGGCGCGCGCGCCCGGCGGCTCGTTCATCTGGCCGTAGACGAGCGCGGCCTTCGAGGCCCCGCCCTTGAGGTCGATGACTCCCGACTCGATCATCTCGTGATAGAGGTCGTTGCCTTCGCGGGTGCGTTCGCCCACGCCGGCGAAGACCGAATAGCCGCCGTGCGCCTTGGCGACGTTGTTGATGAGCTCCATGATGATGACGGTCTTGCCCACCCCCGCGCCGCCGAACAGGCCGATCTTGCCGCCCTTGGCGTAGGGGGCGAGCAGGTCGACGACCTTGATGCCGGTGACCAGGATCTCGGATTCCGTCGACTGATCGACGAATTCGGGCGCGTGACGGTGGATCGGAAGGCGCATCTTCGTCTCGACCGGGCCGCGTTCGTCCACCGGCTCGCCGATCACGTTGATGATGCGCCCCAGCGTCTCGGGACCGACCGGAACCATGATCGGCTCGCCGGTATCCATCACCTCGGCGCCGCGCACCAGACCGTCGGTGGTGTCCATGGCCACCGTGCGCACCGTCGATTCGCCCAGATGCTGCGCCACCTCGAGGACGAGAAGCCGCCCGTTGTTATCGACGTTCAGCGCGTTCAGGATCGCGGGCAGGTCGCCCTCGAAACGCACATCGACCACTGCGCCCATGACCTGCGTGATCGTGCCGACATTGTTCTTCGCCATCGATAGCTCCTATCGCCTCAATCCTGTTTCCGCCTGCGGCCTCAGATCGCCTCGGCGCCGGAGATGATCTCGATCAGCTCCTTGGTAATGGAAGCCTGACGCGTCCGGTTGTAGAACAGCGTCAGCCTGTCGATCATGTCGCCGGCGTTGCGCGACGCGCTGTCCATCGCCGTCATGCGCGCCCCCTGCTCGCTCGCCGCGCTTTCCAGCAGCGCGCGGTAGACTTGCACCGCCATGTTGCGCTTCAACAGCGCGGTCAAGATCTCCGTCTCGTCCGGCTCGTATTCGTAAACCGCGTGCGCCTCGCGCCCGCGCTCTTCTGCCGAAATGTCCTCAGCCGCCAGGGGAACAAGCTGGTGCCGGGTCACGATCTGGCTGATCGCCGACCTGAACCGGTTGTAGATCACGGTCGCGACATCGAACTCGCCGGCCTCGAACATCGCGAGCAGGCGCTCGCCGATCGCCTCGGCGGCGGAGAATGTCAGGCGCGGCCGGCTTACGTTCTCGACGGTATCGACGATCAGCGTGCCGTAGTCGCGCTTGAGCTGATCGCGGCCCTTGCGCCCGACGCACAGGATCTTCACCGTCCGGCCGTCGGCGATGAGCTCGCGGATGCGGCGGCGCGCTTCGCGCACAATGGTGGTGTTGAAGCCGCCGCACAGACCCCTGTCCGAGGTGGCGACCACGACGAGGTGGACGTCTTCCTTCCCGGTTCCGGTCAGGAGCGGCGGCACGTCGGTGCGGCCGGCATAGCCCGTGGCCAAGGACGAGAGCATGCGCGCCATCCGGTCGGCATAAGGCCGGCCGGCCTCGGCCTGCTCCTGGGCGCGCCGAAGCTTCGCCGCGGCCACCATCTTCATGGCCTTGGTGATCTTCTGCGTCGACTTCACGCTGTTGATGCGGACGCGAAGGCTTTTCAGGCTCGGCATGCCGGTCTACTCTTTCGCGGATCGCGATTCGCGCGGCTCAGGCAAAGGTGCGCGCGAAACTGTCGAGGAAGGCCTTCAGCCGTTCCTCGGTCTTTTCGGACAGCGCGCCTTCGGAACGGATGGTGTCGAGAATCTCCACGCCGTCGGTGCGGATCGTGCTCAGCAATCCGGTCTCGAACCGGGTCACGTCGTCGACCGCGATCTTGTCGAGATAGCCGCGCACGCCGGCGAAGACCGCCACCACCTGCTCTTCGACCGGCAGGGGCTGGTATTGGGGCTGCTTCAGAAGCTCGGTCAGCCGCGCGCCGCGGGCGAGCAGCTTCTGGGTCGCCGGATCGAGGTCGGAGCTGAACTGCGCGAAGGCCGCCATCTCGCGGTATTGGGCGAGCTCGAGCTTGATGCGCCCGGCCACCTGCTTCATCGCCTTGATCTGCGCCGCCGAGCCGACGCGGCTGACCGACAGGCCCACGTTCACCGCCGGGCGCACGCCGGAATAGAACAGGTCGGTCTCGAGGAAGATCTGGCCGTCGGTGATCGAGATGACGTTGGTCGGGATGTAGGCCGACACGTCGCCGGCCTGGGTCTCGATCACGGGCAGCGCGGTCAGCGATCCCGATTTATTGGCCTGGCTCATCTTGGCGGCGCGCTCGAGTAGACGGGAATGGAGGTAGAACACGTCGCCCGGATAGGCCTCGCGTCCCGGCGGGCGGCGCAGCAGCAGCGACATCTGCCGGTAGGCCACCGCGTGCTTCGACAGATCGTCGTAGAACGCCACCGCGTGCATGCCGTTGTCGCGGAAGAACTCGCCCATGGCGCAGCCCGTGTAGGGGGCCAGGAACTGCAGCGGCGCCGGCTCCGAGGCGGTGGCCGCGACGATGATGCTGTAATCCATCGCGCCGAAGTCGGTGAGCGTCTTGAATATCTTCGCCACCGTGGAGCGCTTCTGCCCGATGGCGATGTAGATGCAATAGAGCTTCGTCGACTCGTCGCCGCTCGCGTTGATCCCCTTCTGGTTGATGATGGTATCGATGGCGATGGCCGTCTTGCCGGTCTGACGGTCGCCGATGATGAGCTCGCGCTGGCCGCGCCCGATCGGGATCAGGCTGTCCACCGCCTTGAGGCCGGTCTGCATCGGCTCGTGCACGGAGCGCCGCGGGATGATGCCCGGGGCCTTGACCTCGACCCTGGTGCGGGTGACGTTCGTGAGCGGCCCCTTGCCGTCGATGGGGTAGCCCAGCGCGTCGACCACGCGCCCGAGCAAGCCTTTGCCCACCGGCACCTCGACGATGGCGCCGGTCCGCTTGACGAGGTCGCCTTCCTTGATGCCGCGGTCGTCGCCGAAGATGACGACGCCGACATTGTCGGCCTCCAGGTTCAGGGCCATGCCCTTGACGCCGCCGGGGAACTCGACCATCTCGCCGGCCTGCACCTTGTCGAGGCCGTAGACGCGGGCGATCCCGTCGCCGACCGAGAGCACCTGGCCGACTTCGGCCACGTCCGCCTCGGCCCCGAAATTGGCGATCTGCTCCTTGAGGATCGCAGAGATTTCCGCGGCTCGAATTTCCATCAGCCAATTCCTTTCATGGCGAGCTCGAGTTTGTGCAGTTTGGTCCTGAGCGAGCTGTCGAACAGCCTCGATCCCACCTTGACTATCAATCCGCCGATGATGGCCGGGTCGACCTTGAGATTGACGGCGACCTTGGCGCCCAGCACGTTGCGCAGCGCCTCGCTCAGGGCCGCAGTCTGCGAGTCCGACAGGCGGGCTGCGGCCGTGACATCGGCCGTGACCTCGCCCCGGTGCTGTGCCAGCATCGTGAGGTACCCGTCGATCATGGCCGGGAGCGCGAACAGGCGCCGGTTGCGCGCGACCAGGCTGATGAAGTTCCGGGT
Source organism: Alphaproteobacteria bacterium (assembly GCA_049691095.1). Taxonomy (GTDB): domain Bacteria; phylum Pseudomonadota; class Alphaproteobacteria; order DATDPM01; family DATDPM01; genus JBAVNO01. The sequence goes on from JBAVNO010000292.1 coordinate 7,351, forward strand.
CAGCTCGGAGGCGCCGGCCTTGCCCAGAACCGCGGACATGGCGGCGGCCTGGTCCGCGCGGGTCAGGACCGGACTCCGGACCAACCGGTCCAGGTCGTGGCTGGCGGCGATCATGGCCTTGAGATCGCGGAGGTCGGCAGCGACCTCATCCAGCCGCTTGCGTTCGTCCGCCAGCTCGAACAGCGCGGCCGCATACCGGCCGGCGATCCCCGACACCCCTTGATTATGGGACGCCAAGCGACAAGCCCCTCATTCCCCGTGGGCGAAATCCAGGAACGATTTGGAAACGCCGTCTTGAAAAGAAAAACCCTTCCCCGCGGGCCATTCCCCGTGGAAAAAGGCAGGGATAGGTAACACAGACCTCCCCCGGTTGCAACCCGACTGGCCGTGCCGGACGGACCGCTTGCGACCATCCGCCGCAAGCCGCGGATCCCTGGGAAAACCGCCGTTTTTCCGGAATCACGGCGGCCGCCCTGAAGGCGGTCCCGGGGGCGGTCCGGGGGATGACGCGGTGACCGCCCAGGAGGACCACCTCCGGGGCGCGTCAGGGCCCCGGCGGGACGTCCTCGTCCCCACCGCCGGAGCCGGGCTCGGCGCGCGGATCGAGTGCCAGGACCACCGGCGAGGTCCGTGGCAGGGGCACGAATTCGGTGCGGTCCTCGACCGGGACCGGCGGACGCACTCGCGCCCGATAAAGCGCGAACAGGCCGGCGGCGAACGTCGCCACGGCCGCGAACGCATAGAGGCCCGCCGGCCCCAAGACCGACATCACGGCCGAAGCGGCGTAAGGCCCGGCGGCGGCCCCGACGCCGTAGACGAGCAGCAGGCCGCTGCTTGCCGCCACCATGTCCTCAGCCTGGATCAGGTCGTTCGTGTGGGCGACGCAGATCGAATAGAGGGAGAAGGCGAGCCCGCCGAATGCCACCGCCAGGGCCAGAAGGTACGGGAGCGATTCGGCGTCGAGCGCCGAAAGACCGGCGCTGGCCCCGGCGATGGCGAGACTGATGCCCATGATCAGGAAACGGCGGTCGGTCCGGTCGGACATCCGCCCGATCGGCCATTGCAGAATCATTCCCCCCAGGATCGTCATCCCCATGAACAGGCCGACGCCGCGGGTGGAAAGGCCGATTTCATGGGCATAGACCGGGCCCATGCCCCAGAACGCGCCCAACGCCAGACCGCTGGCGAAGCACCCCACCACCCCGAGCGGAGAGATCGCGTAAAGGACGCGCAAGCGCATGCTGTGGGGCGACATGACGCGCGGCGCTTCGCTCTTCGTCAACGCCACGGGAACGAGGCCGATCGAGATCAACGCGGCGGCGACGGCGAACAGATCGAGGGTCCGCGGATCGCCCAGCATCAACAACAACTGCCCGGTCGCGAGCGCGCCGAGCTGAACCATCATGTAAACGGCCAAGAGCCGGCCGCGGGTCCGGTTGGTGGCGCGCCCGTTGAGCCAGCTCTCGGTGATCATGAACAGGCCCGCGAAACACACGCCGCCGGCGAAGCGCAGCACCAACCACGCGGCCGGATCGACAAAAAGGCCCTGCGCCAGGGCCGTCGCGCTGGCGATCGCGGCAAAGGCCGTGAAGGCGCGGATGTGCCCGACACGGAAAACCAGCCGCGGCGATATGAAATATCCGGCGATGTAGCCGCCGTAATAGGCGGACATGGCGGCGCCGATGGCCTGCAGCGGGAACGCCTCCATCGCCGCGCGCACGCCAAGCAACGTGCCCTGCAGTCCGCCGCCGAAAAGAAGAATGGAAATCCCGACCAGAAGGGCCGCGATCGGGCCCAGGGCCGTGCCTTCGAGTGGATCGTCTTTTAGCAAAGGATGTCCCCTTGCCGCGTGCGCCGCGCGCGGGTCGGGTGGAGATCGCGCCCACGCGGCGAACCGGTTTGCGGCCGGCCTAGTCCGGCACGATCGGGCGGGGCTCGCGGGTGGCGACGAAATCGGGCCGGGGCCGCGTGCCGGCGAACGGAGCCGTCAAGGCATTCTCCACGCTATTGTAGACGAAGAAAACGTTGCTGCGCGGATCGGGCGTGATGTTTCCGTTGGAGCCGTGCATCGCGTTGCATTCGAACAACAGGAGAGAGCCGGCCTTGCCCGCGGGCGCGGCGATGGCGCCGGCATTCTTGACCAGCCGCGTCAGGCATTCATGGTCCGGAACGCCATATTCCTGGCGCCGCAGCGAGGACCGGTAATGATCTTCCGGGGTCTCGCCGACGCAGGAGACGAAATACCGGTGGGAGCCGGGGATGATCATGAGCGGGCCGTTGAGCGGCGTGTTGTCGGAAAGCGCGATAGAGACGCTGACCGCCCGCATGCGCGGCATGCCGTCTTCGGCGTGCCAGGTCTCGAAATCGGAGTGCCAATAGAATTCCTTGCCGTCGAAGCCGGGTTTGAAGTTGATGCGCGACTGGTGGATATAGACGCCGCTCGCGAGCAGCTGTTCGGCCATCGTAACCACGCGCCGGTCGCGGGCCAATTGCGCGAACACCGGGCTCGTTTCGTGGATGCGGAAGATGGACCGCATCGTGTCGCCGCCGGGCTCGCGGATCACGGCTTCGTCGTCGGGGCCCGCGCTGCGCCACAGGGTTTCCATCTCGGAGCGCAGCGCCGCCACTTCGTTCAGCGACAAGAAGCGATCGAAGAATAGGAACCCGTCGCGCTCATAGGCGCGCAATTCATCCGGCGACAGCGGACCCGGCGCGCCCGTGCCGCCGTGCAACACCGGGTCATGGCGCGGCGAGATCGAGGGCACGGAGGATGTGCGCGAGGGATAAGGGTCCGATTGCCTGGGCGGCGGGAAAGGGCGCGGCGCACGGACGATGTCGGGCGCGACCGTCATGGGGCCGCCCGTGGCTGGCCCTCGATTACGAGGGGATAGACGCCGTCGGAATCGTGCACTTCGGTTCCTGAAAGCGGCGGATTGAAGACGCACACCATGCGCATCGCGGTGCGGGCACGGAGCACGTGCTTCTCGTTTCCGTCCAGTGCGTAGAGCGTGCCGGGGCCGATGGCGAAGCGTTCGCCGGTGTCGATGACCTCGACTTCGCCTTCGCCGTCGATGCAATACACCGCCTCGAGATGATGGGCGTACCACATGCGCGTCTCGGTGCCCGGGCGGATGACGGTGTCATGGAGCGAGAAGCCCATGCCGTCGCGCCCCAACAGCAGGCGGCGGCTGGTCCAGTTCTGCGTCTCCACGTCGCGTTCCGTGCCCAGGATGTTCTCGAGCCGCCGTACGATCACTTCGTCCTCCGTGTCTTTCGTCGCCGCCGCGATCCGGGCCTTGCCGTCACGCCACTTGGCTGGCCGCGCCGGCGGCCGCGCCGCGCTTTGCCAGCGCGTCGCCCACGGCCCGACGGATGATGCCGAGCCCTTTCTTCAGCCGGTCCTCGTCGATGACGAGCGGGGGCAGGATCTTGAACACCTCGCTCCTGGGGCCCGACGTTTCCATGATCAGGCCGCGGCGGAAGGCCGCCCTGCAGATGTCTTCGGCCAGTCCGTCCTCGGCCACGGCAACGCCCTGGAGCAGGCCGCGGCCGCGCACCTCGACGCGCTGTTCGGGGCTACCCAGCTCGGGCACCTGCCTGACGAGATCGTTCAGGAACGCGGTCACGATATCCGCCTTGGCCCGAATCGATTTCGAGAAGGCGTCGGTGCCCCAGTATTTGAGCGCCTCGCACGCCGTCACGAAGGCCAGGTTATTGCCGCGGAAGGTTCCGTTGTGCTGGCCGGGCTCGAAGCGGTCGTATTCCGGCTTCACCAGAACGAGTGCGAGCGGCAGCCCGAAGCCGCCGACCGATTTGGAGAGGCACACGATGTCGGGATCGATCCCGGCCGATTCGAAGCTGAAGAACGGACCGGTGCGGCCGCATCCCACTTGGATGTCGTCGACGATGAGCAGGATGCCGTGCGACTGGCATATTTCGGCCAGCCGCCGCAGCCACGAATCGCTTGCCGCCTTCAGCCCGCCTTCCGCCTGGACCGTCTCGACGATCGCGGCCGCGGGCACGTCGACGCCGCTGCCCGCGTCGTCCAGGCACCGCTCGACGTAATCCAGGGTGTCGACGTCCGGTCCGAGATAGCCGTCGTAGGGCATACGCGTGACGTCGCCAAGCGACACGCCGGCGCCGGCGCGCTTGGTCGCGTTGCCGGTGAGCGCGAGCGAGCCCAGGGTCATGCCGTGGAACGCGTTGGTGAAGGTCATGATGGAGGTGCGCCCGGTAACGAGCCGCGCCAGCTTGATCGCGGCCTCCACCGCATTCGTCCCCGTGGGCCCGGGAAAGAGAATCTTGTGGGGCATACCGCGCGGCTCGAGAATCACGGAATGGAAGCGCTCCAAGAGGCGCTCCTTGGCCGCGGTGGCCATGTCGAGCCCGTGGACGACGCCGTCGCCTTGCAGGTACTCCACCAGGCGCTCCTTCATCTCCGGCGGGTTGTGCCCGTAATTGAGCGCCCCGGCCCCGGCGAAGAAGTCGATGTACTCGCGCCCCTCGGTGTCCCACAGCCGCGCGCCCCGGGCGCGCGCGAACACGGCCGGGAAACCGCGGCAGTACGAACGTACGGCCGATTCGAATTTGTCGGATTGAATCACGTCTATTCCCCCTCTTTGGTCCTGGCCGCGCCATCCTTGACGGCACTCTTGACACCACGGTGGCGGGGCCGGGGCATCGGTCCGACGAGGAACGCGTCTTCGGGCTCGTGCGCCCCGCCGGGGAAGAGATCGGCGGACAAGCCGGGGGTGACCCGGCATGGAACGCCCAACTCCCGCGCAAGGGCGCGGAAGAGGGCCGCGGAGCCCTTGTTCGAAGGCGTCACCGTCGCCTCCAGATAACGCACGCGCCGGCACGCGGGACGGGCGAGAACGTGCTTCAAGAGCTGTTTGGCAAGGCCCTGGCCGCGCTCTTCGGCGGCCACCGCCACCTGCCACACGAACAGGGTTTCGGGGCGCAACGGCGAGACGAAGGCCGAGACGAACGCGACCGGCTTGGCGCCGCGCTCCGCAATCGCACACGTGTCGGCGAAATGCGCGCCCAGCATCAGGTAGGCGTAAGGCGAATTGAGATCCAGCGAGCCGCTGTCCTTGGCCAGCGACCACAGGGCCGGACCGTCGCTCACACCCGGGGCGCGGAAGAAATAGTCACGCTCGTCGGGTCCGGCCCAGAAGCAGGGGCCGACCTCGGCGCGGGGAGCCGGGGCATGGGCCAGCAACGTGCGTGGCTTGGACCGGGCACCCGGACCGCCCTCCGCACCGTCTGCGCCCTCGGGTCTGTCCGTGGCGTGTCTGGGCGCGGGCCTCGGGGGCCCGGCTTCATCGATCTTCGAGGGGCGGGATTTGGACCTCGGACTCGGGCCCCTTTCGGTCTGAAAAATAAGAATAACAACTCCTTTCCGGGACTCGCGGCAAGTCCTTCCCTATCACGTATACAGCACTCGTATCGCTTTGATGCAAAAGATACGTACTAAAATGCAGATGTCAACCATCGATCACAAATATCTGCCGAGAAATTATGCGGAAAGAGTTGCGATGTAATCATACAATTATTGTTTACACGAAAAAAGTATTCTGGCGGCTACGCATGCGATGCCACAATAAACCGAAGAAGACCGGATTCTCGTCTTTCACTATATTTTCGTATTGTCTTGCATGCATCGCGCCGCCGCCCGACGGCGCCAAACCAAGGGCGCGATCGGCGATGCGGTCCCGGTAAGGCGTCAGCCGCCGCAGCGTTCGCGGATGAGGCGTGCGATTTCCGGGCTGTAGGCCGCGGCGCCTGCGGCGTTCATGTGCGCGCCGTCGAACGAGAGCGCACCGTCGTTGCGGATGCGGTCCAGTTCCACCGACTCCGCGACGATCACATCGCACGCGCCGGCCGCCTCCAGGCGGGCACGGATCGCCGCAATGACGGCCTGGTAGCGGGGCGCGGTGGCGAAGTCGCGGCCCCATTCGGGAATGGCGAGGCCCACGACTTGGATGCCGCGCGCGGCCGCGGCCTCGAGCAGGAGGTCGAGGGCGGCCAGACTCTCGTGCGCCGACGGCTTGCCGGGCGGCACGTCGTGATAGACCGGCATGTCCGGCCCGTGCGCGACTCCGCGCAGGGGCTCGAACCCGGCCCTCGCCTCCGCGCGCCGCAACAGCCGTTTCAGGATTTGGGCCAGTGCGCCCCGGTAATAGTAAAGGCGCGATTGGAATTTCAGCTCCGCCCACGGATCGCCGCGGCCGATCATGTCCCGGAGCCATGGGTCGTGCCGCGCCAGCGGCCCGAGGTCGGCCAGATGCGGGAAGGTCGAATCCTTGTACCCGGCAATGAACTCCGCCGGGTCGACGCCGAAGACGATCCGCTTCACGCCGGAATCCTGGGGCAGATTGCGGACCAGGGCGGCGGCGTAAAACAGCCCCTGGCCGTTGGCCGCGGCATTGAACGTGCCGGGCAGGAACGCCGCCGGATCGATGGCGTATTTCGCGATCGAGCTTCCCAGCACCAGGACCTGGGGCCGCGCTTGCGCGATCCGAACCGCCGGCGATGCGCCGCTTGCCGGGTACAAGCGGTCGAGCAGGACTCCCCCGGCCCGGTCCGCGGCGAAAAGGCCGAGCGCCAGAAGCGCCAGCGCGAGCGCGACGGTGCGCGCGGACGCCCTGGAAGCGGGCGGCCTAGAAACGGAAGTAGATGAAGGCACGGCCCGCCTCGTTTCCGATCAACAGCACCAGGAGAAGCAGCGTCCCCGTCATCATCACCCTCGGCGCCACGCCGCGCCAGCCCTGCCAGTCGGGCGCGAAACGGGCGACGACATCGAACCCGGCCAGGATGGCGAGCGAGAAGGCGCCATAGGCCATGACGTCGAACGAGGTGAGGAGCCCGGGCTTCCCGGCCGCGATCGCGCCCAGGAGGTCGACGTAATCGCGAAGCGACGGGGCGCGGA
>JBAVNO010000293.1:0-10043 GCA_049691095.1 Alphaproteobacteria bacterium
CGCGGGCGGCGGCAGCGAGGCCAAGAGGAGGACAGGCAAAAGCAGAAAAGGGGCGAAAAAGGCGGTCTTTTTCTGGCGGTTTGGGGTCACACTCCCACTCCAACTCCGTATTCCAACAATGGGCCGCGAGGGCGCTCGCTCCGGCGGGCTCGCACTTCAAATTTGCCACAACGGACGCAGGCCGGTCAGTTGTAAAATCGGGAGCCCGCCGTGGACGGGAGACGGGGGCGGTCCGAGACGCGGAATGACGCCAACGGGAGAGCGATGATCCAGGCCGATCACGAGATAAAGATCAAGACGCGGGGGCCCGGACTCTACGAGATCACGGGCGAAATTGCGGCCTGGCTTTCGAATCGGAAGGTGATGAACGGGCTGCTCACGGTCTATTGCCCTCACACCTCGGCCTCGCTCGTCATCCAGGAAAACGCCGATCCCGACGTGCAGCGCGACCTGGCCTCGTTCTTCGCCCGCATCGCGCCGAAGGATTCGGCTCTCTATCGCCACGCCACTGAAGGGCCGGACGACATGCCGGCCCACATCCGCGCCGCGCTGACCCAGACTTCGATCTCGATTCCAATTTCCGGCGGGCGCATGCGCCTTGGCACCTGGCAGGGCATTTATCTCTTCGAGCACCGGGACGGGCCGATGCCGCGCACCGTGCAGTTGCATGTGATCGGGGAGTAGGCGGCAGATCGGCGCGCCTTCAGCCTGCGAAAGCTCCGGTCGAGGGCCCGGAGCGCACGCGCCGCGATCGTCCGACGGCGCCGGCCGCAGCGCCGCTATCCGCGCTTGATCGCACCTTTTTCCTGGAGGAACGATTTGAGCGTCAGATCGCCGGCCACCACGTCATCGACCAGGAAGCCGAACATCTCCTCGCAGCAGCCCTTGAAGTTCGCCCGCGACCGCATTCCCTTGCAGATCTCCTTCACCGCCTCGGCTCGCGCCAGGAGCGCAGAGTGATACTCCCTGTGCTCGGCAACGCCCGGATAGCGCAACTTTTCGAGCAATTCTTCTTCCCGGGTGAAGTGGGCCTCCGACACGGAAATCAGATCGTCGAGGAGCGTCATACACTCGTCGAACTGTTCGGCATTCGCGGTATCCTGGACGCGCTGCATGATCGACAGCATCTGTTTGTGCTCGTCGTCGATCTGCGGAATGCCCAACTCGAACGTTTCAAGCCATACGAATTTTTGCACGGCTGCCCCCAATACATTGTTTTCAAAACGAGAGTTCCGAGATCATGCGCCCCTTACGCGTGCATACCATGGTAGTCACGTATATGCATCCAACTCCCTATCGCGGAGATTCGCAACCGTGATCGCGGCCTTGGCGACGGCGACGCGCAAGGCGACGCGGAGCAACCGGTACGTCAAGTGCGGGCCGGGTCCGAGGAGCCGACGATGCGGTGACGGAGGAATGCGGTGAAGAGTATCCAGGGGCCCCGCAGACTTTTTTTAGCCCTCCGCCCGGAAGGGGCGGGGACGGTCGTCGGCCTCGACGTAGAAGATGTGGCTCGCGACCCCGTCGCCCTCGCGCCAAAGGTGAAGCTGGAAGGCCGCGGGTTCCTCGGTCCAGCCGGGGCGCGAATCGGGGCGAAGATCGAGCGCCACCTGGAAGGCGGTCGAAGGGCCGATGGAGGCGATGGTGCCGGCGAAGCGCACCTGGACGGCGCGGTGCACGTGGCCGCACAAGATGCGTTCCACCTGGGGATTTTTCACGATCACGCGGGCTAGCCCGTCCGCGCCCTCGCAGTTCATGCCGTCCATGTGCTCGATCCCGGTGTTGAACGGCGGGTGGTGCATGATGACGATGGTGGGACGGTCCGGCGCCGCGGCCAATGTCTTCGACAGCCATTTCAACCGGCCCGAACACAACCGCCCGCCGGGCTCGCCGGGAATGAGAGTATCGAGGGCGACGATGCGAACGGGAAAGTCCTCGATCGCATATTGCAGGAACCCGCGCGCGGGAAGATGGCCCCAGTCGCCGAACACGCGCCGCATGGCCTCGCGCTCGTCGTGATTGCCGGGAATGAGGTAGACCGGCATTGGGAGAGGCGAGAGGAGCTTGCGCAGATGCTCGTACTCCGCGACCGTTCCCTCGTCCACCAAGTCGCCGGTCGCCACCACCGCGTCGGGCAGCGGATCGAGCGCGCACAGCCGCGCCACGCAGCGGGCCAGCCGCGCCCCGGTGTCCACCTGGCCGAAGGCGCGCATGCCCTTTTCCTTGACGTGCATGTCGGTGATTTGGGCGATCAGCATGGGACGCCTCGGGGCGAATCGACATCCGGCGCGCTCAAGCATAACTCGGCCGCCGGCCTCCCGTCAGCAGGCGCGGGGCGCCTCGGACTCCTTATAGGCGATGACGAACATGCGGCGGAAGGGGAACAGCACGTTGCCGTCGGTGCGGCGAGGGAAATGCGGCCCGATCTCCGCCACATAGTCGGCGACGAAGCGGGTCCGCTCGGCCTCGTTTTTCAGGAGATCGAGGAAGGGCCGCAGGGCCGTCCCCTTGAACCATTCGCCCACCGCCTCGGGCCCGGGCAGGACGTGGATGTAGTCGGTGGTCCAAAGATCGACGCGCGAGGCCAAGGGCGCGAGCAGGTCGTAATAGAAGACGGGCTCGTGGGCGTGCGCATTCCGGGGCAAGGCGTGCGCGAACGATTGACGCCATGCCGGCCTTTGCGCGATCTCGCCCATCAGGCGGCGGACCGGATGGTTGAAATTGGCCGGCATCTGAACCGCCAGCGCGCCCTGCGCCGTGACTCGCGAAAAGAGCCGCGGGAACAGCGATGTGTGGTCTTCCACCCATTGCAGCGCCGCGTTCGAGAACACCAGATCATAGGGCCCGCCGCCATCGGGTTGGGCGGCCCATTCCGCGATGTCGCGGACCGCGAACCGCCGTCCCGGCAATGCCGCCGTCGCGGCCTCGATCATGTCGGGCGAGCCGTCGAGCCCGGCGATCTCGGCCTCGGGCCAGCGGCGCGCCAAGACCTCCGTGCTGTTGCCGGGGCCGCAGCCGAGGTCGATCACGGTCCGGGGGCTTTCCAACAGGACGCGGCTTGCCAGGTCGAGGCAGGCCTGGGTGCGTTGGTCGGCGAATTTCAGATACTGGCCGGGGTTCCAGCTTGGCATCCAGAAATTACCAGACGGCGCGAAGACGCGGCGCGCCGGTCGTCCTTGCACCGGGTTGCGCGGCCTTATTCGTCGTACGCGACCAAGGCCGAGAACGGCACATCGAGCTTCTTGCGGCCCTGAAGGAAGGTGAGCTCGATGATGGTCGCGCAGGCCTTCACGTCCGCGCCCAGCTTGCGCATGAGATGCACGGCCGCGTTCATGGTGCCGCCCGTCGCCAGCAAGTCGTCGAGCACCACCACCCTCTGTCCCGGCGAGACGGAGTCCTTTTGCACCTGGATCGTGTCGGTGCCGTACTCGAGATCGTAGGTATAGGAGACGGTTTCGCCGGGGAGCTTGCCCTTCTTGCGGATCATCACGAACCCGCACCCGAGCTTCAGCGCCAGGGGCGCCGCCACCAGGAAACCCCGCGATTCGATCCCGGCCAGGACGTCCGGCTGAAAGGGGATGATCTCGCGGGCCATGCGGCCCATGGTCACCTGCCAGGCATCGGCGTGGGCGAGCAGGGTCGAGATGTCATAGAAGAAGATGCCGGACTTCGGGAAATCCGGGATGCCGCGGATGTGGTCCTTGATGTCCATCACCGTGTCCGTTCGGGAGTATTGGCGGGAGCGGCTCCGTTCGCGGCGAGTCGAGTCCGTGCGCGGGTCGAGGGCGCGGGCGATCCGTCCATGGATGCGTCAAGCCGCGTTCCCCGCCGCGACGGCCGCCATCCTATAGCGCACCGTCCTGCCAGGCAACCGACCAGTCAGCCCTTCCAATGACTCGGGCCGAACCGGAAGATGCCCGAACGCGCCGCAGGACTTGGCAATGTCGGGCCAGAGGGCGTTTCCGAGAGAGGCCGTGGCGCTGCCCGTCACGTCTGCGACTGGGTCACATTTTCTTCAGTTCGCGGGCGAGCTCCGGCAGCCACTCGTCGGCCAACAGGCGGCAAAGGCCGGCCAGCTCGGTTTGAGCCTCCTGGTCGAAGCGTTCGGCGAGTTTTTGCAGCCGCACGCGCTCGTGCGTGAACTGGATGTCGATCACGCGGTGCACGTCGACATTGGGATCCGCGTGGCGGTGCCGGGCTATCTGCTCGGCTACGCGCTGCTGAATATCGCGGCGCAAGTCCTCCAACAGGTCACTTGCCATCGCCCGACCCCCGATTGGCCCGTTTCACGCCATCCTAAGAGATAAAGGCCGATCCGTCAGCCCCGGCGCGAACCGCGGCGGGTTGCCGGATCGCGCGTAAGCGGGCACAGTGGGAACCAACCCGCGGCCCTGGCGCGGCAACAGCATCGCCCCCTCTGCCGAGCGCACTCGAAGACCAGACTCGCCCCGAATACTCCATGCCCCATCGCCACGCCGCCATCCTGCTGATCCTGATCGCCCTTTCGGTCGCGCTCGGCATCGCGTCGGGGTGGGTGTTCGGGCCGGCGATGATGAAGGTGGAGTGGATCGGCAAGCTGTTCCTCGATGCCCTCAAGATGCTGGTGGTGCCGCTGCTGGTCGCCGCCGTGGTGACCGGTGTCGCATCCCTGGGGGACGTCAGGAAGCTCGGCCGGCTGGGCGGGCTCACGCTGGTCTACTTCGTCGCCACCACGGGGATCGCGGTCCTGATCGGGCTCATCATGGTGAACCTGATCCGGCCCGGCGAAGGGCTTCATTTCGAGACACCCGAGATCTCCCAAGCGATCGCCGCCAAAGGCGAAATGGGTTGGACCGACATCATCGACGCCCTCATCTCGCCCAATCTGATCGACGCGGCCGCGAAGACCGAGGTTCTGCCCCTGATCCTGTTCTCCATCGTCTTGTCCGCGGCGCTCACCACGCTCGGGCGCGCGGGCGAATCCGTGCTCGCCGTCTTCAACGGATTGAACGAGGCCCTGATGAAGGTCGTGACGTGGCTGATGTATCTCGCGCCGGTCGGAATCTTTGCCCTGATCGCCGCCCGGCTCGGCAAGGCCGGCGGCGGCGCGGCGATGGTGGAGCAGATCCGCGCCGTGGGCCTGCACGTCGTCACGGTGCTGTCGGGTCTCGGGCTGCATCTCGCGGTGCTGATCGCGGTCCTGTTCGTCCTGGGCCGGCGCGGCCTTCCCTACATCGTCGGCCTGATGCGGGCGCTCCTGACCGCGTTCGGCACCGCAAGTTCGACGGCCACCTTGCCGCTCACCATGGAGTGCGCCAAGGAACAGGGCGTCGACAGCCGCGCGGTCAAGTTCGTCATCCCGCTCGGAAGCACGGTGAACATGAACGGCACCGCGCTCTACGAGGCGGCGGCGGCCATGTTCATCGCCCAGGCCTACGGCCTGCATATGAGCCTGGGCCACCAGGCCGTGATCTTCGTCACCGCCACGCTGGCGGCCGTCGGTGCGCCCGGAATCCCCGAGGCCGGCATCGTCACCATGGTGATCGTGCTGAAGGCGGTGGGCTTGCCCATCGAGGGCGTCGGTCTTCTGCTCGCGGTCGACTGGTTCCTCGACCGCTTCCGGACCATGATCAACGTCTGGGGCGACGCCGTGGGCGCGGCCGTGATCGCGCGGTTTCTGCCGGGCGACGGGGCGGACCACGGGGCTAATGGCGAATCCCGAGCCGGTGGGTAAGGGGGAGATCCGGCCTCTGCGCCGCAGGCGTCAAAAAATCGCGGGAAAAACGGCGGGGTGTGTCGCAACACCTCGCCTCACGTTTCGGCTGATGCCGGGGCCAGGAACGTCTATGGACCTCCTTGGGCGTGAAACGGATATGGTTCCGGGTCTCGCCTACCGCGCCGTGGCGACCGGCGCAGAACCGGACCTTGTCGGAGCCCTTGCCGTTGGTGATTCCGAATATGCCGCCGTCGGGCATGACCATCGTGCCGCGTTCCGGGAACAGGACACGATGTCGCGCCGGGAACGGCCGGGCTTGCCGTTCGGGGGTGCCCGTGCTGAACTTACGGTTCAAGGAACGCGAACCGCCCCACGGCGCAAGAACGAACGTGCTCCCACGGAACCGACGTTCATCCGGAAATACCACCGATCTGGCGCTGCTTCCAGCGGCCGAGCTGGAGCGGATGGAAGCGGCCGGCGCGGAAGTGACGGAATGTCTGCGCGTATTGGATAAGACCGGCGATAACCTGGTGGGCGAGATCCTGCGCGGACAGGGCACATTCTTCGAATGGAATCACTATCCTGAAGGCGACGTCTTCGACCGGGAAACCAACGCCCAGTATTACTATCACGCCCATCCCAAGGACGAACGTCCGGGCGAGCACGGCCACTTCCACACTTTTCTTCGCGTCAAGGGCATGCCGGCGGACATGCGGCCGCTCGAGATTCCGGGATTCGTCCCACCAAAGGGCGACAATGAAATACTGTCCCACCTGATCGCCATTTCCATGGACCAGGCGGGATATCCCATCGGTCTCTTCACCACCAACCGGTGGGTCACCGGAGAGACGTGGTTTCGTTGCGACGACGTCATCCGCATGGTCGACCGTTTCGCGATCGATCACGCCCGCCCCTCCTGGCCCGTCAACCGATGGATCACGGCGATGCTTTCCCTTTTCCGCCCCCAGATCGCGGACCTGCTTCGCCGGCGCGACCAGTCGATTGCGAATTGGCGGGCCCGTCATCCGGACGAGGACGTATACGAAGAGCGAACGCTCGAGGTGACTTCGCAGCTGAAGATTTCGGTCGATCAGCAGATCCGGACCGTCAGGGCCGCCCTCGGCCGGCCGTCCTGAAACCTCGATCGCCGCCGGCCCGGAGGCGCGCCAACGGCCTACGGCTGGCCGCTATTCGCGAACGTTCCGCGGATGGACCCCGATTGGAACCCAAGACAGGGCCGGCGCGCGGCTTGGCACCGCCGGGGGTCGGACTCGTGTTGGCGGAAACATCCGGCACTGGAGGACAAAAACAACGCCGCGGCACGATGTGTGCCGCGGCCTTGGTCGTTCGCCGTTTTACCCGGGCGCGCCGCATCAAAACGGCGCTGCGGCCCGTGCTACTGGCTCGCCTTCTTGAGATAGGCGATCAGGTCGTCGCGGTCCTTCTTGTCGGTGACCGGCTTGGCCAGCACCATCTTGGTGCCCGCGACCAGGGTCTTGGGGCCCTCGACCCACTTCTCGAGGTTTTCGTCGTTCCAGGTGATGCCGGAATTCTTCAGACCATCCGAATACGCAAAACCCGGTGTCTGAGCCGCCTTGGCGCCGTAAACACCGTGCAGGCTCGGCCCGGCGCCATTCTTGCCGGCTTCGAGCTTGTGACAGGCGAAGCACAGATGCGACTTGAAGACCTTCTCCCCCGCAGCCGGGTCGCCGTCGGCCAAAGCCGGGGCAGCTACATACATAGCCGCAACAGCAATCGCGGCGGCCAACACCTTCCCATGTGCCATGAAACTCTCCTGAACTCTCTGTGGGATCAAAAAAAAGCCCCGGCATTATGCCCAGGGTGCGAGTGGCTTGCAACGGGGCCTTTGGGGCAAAACTGTGGCAAAAGACCGCGGATTTTGGGGTTATCCACCCATTCTCGGTTCCTTGCTGCCAGGCGGACGCCACCCGCGATTGCCGCCCCGGGGCAAAGGGTCCGGCCGGGCATGACCGGGCGGGGGAATCCACGCCCGATGGACGTTTCTTGGGCCCGTGACTTAGCTCATTAATGAATTCGGCGCGGATCGCCCATGGCTGCGGCTCCCGGTCGAACTTGGGGGCGCCGTCACCCGTTAACGACTCTATGCCTCGGGCCGCAGCCGTGTCGTGTCCGTGACATCCCGGCCGTCCTCACGCCGCCATGGCGAGACCGAGGAGCGCGCCGCCGGACGGGTGGGGGACGGAGCGCGCCAGCGCTCGGCGCGGGCCGAAGTCGAGGATGCGCGGATCGAGACTGCCGTGCTGCTTGGGCGGGCCCTCGAGCACGAAATGGCCCTCCTCCTCCACCTGCTTAGGATCGAGCCGGCCGGGAACGAACGTCTGTTTCTCTTCGTCGTAGGAGAGCCAGCGGTGGCCCATTTCGAACATCTTCGCCATGAACTCCCGTGCGTCCCTCGGGTTCCAGACCTTCGTTCCTTCCAGGCTGTTGATCTGCTTGGTCCGGCCGGCGGGATTGACTCGCACGAGGGTCAGGAACGAAGCCAGCCGTTTGGATGGAACCTGGCCCCACTCGACGATTCGGTCCGTGTCCAGGATTCCGGCCTCCCATTGATCCGTGGCGCCGGGCCGCGGCCGGACGAAGATGTTGCCGCCGTGGCTGTCGTCCCAGATCACCCCTTCCCGGGCGAGGTGGTCGAAAAGCTCGATCACCGCCTGCTGCTGGCCGGGCGTCAGAGCCCCGCTGGGCCCGAGGACGACATCACCGTCGCGCAGGCGCTCCTGGATGACGTAGGGAGCCGCGTCCGCCATCACCGCCTCCGTCACCCGGAGATGGAGGATACCGTGCTTCTCCAAGACCTCCGCGCCGTGCACGATATCGGCGACCGCATCGCTCATGCTCGCCTTCTCCGGGACCGGATTTCCATTGACGTAATTCTGGCCAATGACGTCGTATTCCTTCTTGTCGTAGATCTTGATCACGTACCCGTCGTACCCGCCGCCCACCAACGCGAATACCTCCGCGTACTTGCCCTTATCCCCACCCGCGATTCCTTCCAGCGTGAAGGTGCGATTGTCGGGCGCCGTCCACGCGCCGGGTTCCGCGAAGTCCGGCAGGATGCCCTTGTCGCCGCGGACGTCGATGCGCCGCACCGTCTGCGGCGGCGGCCGGTAGGCTTCGGACGGGGTCCGTTCGAGCGGGTCGTATGAAGGCGCGCCGCCCCCGGCTTCCGGCGAATCGGCCGGCCCGTTTCCCGCCCCCGGGTCCTCGAGCCGAGCTTGCGCACCCGGCGGCTCGCCGGCCGGGCGAACCTCGGCCCCCGCCACGGGGCCCGGCTGCAGCATCTCGAGTGGCCGGAGCGGGTCGAATTCATTGGCGCGCCAGTTCACCCACTGGTCGAGCACCTCCGGCGGGTAGCGGTCCTTGTACCGCTCCCGCAGATTCTGGAGCAGGCCCTGGATGGCGCTCACCCGGTCGGCGTCGGCGCGGGCGCCGAACGCGTGGGCCATTTCGTACTTGGACGCGCCCACACGCCCCCGCTGGCGCAGGAAGTTGAGTTGCTCGTACCAGGCGCGAAGCTCCCCGTAGCCGCGGAAATGCATGTATTCGTGGAGCATGGTCGCGGCGATGTCGTCGAGCGTGCGCAACTGGGCGCGGCCGTTCGTGATCTTGGAGTCGCGGAAGAACGGATTGACCCTCACCACGTCGGTTCCGGTGATGTGCCTGCCGAGGCCCGGCAGCGTGGGATCGAGCTCGAACTTGAATCTGCCCGCCTTCCAGTCCTCGAGCATCACGGCGACCGTCGGATTGTTCGCCGCCATGTCGGTCAGCATCTCGAGCACGCCGTCGCTGATCTGCTCGCCGAACGCCGGGTGCTCCTTGAGGTAGGCGATCTGGAAATCGTTGGCCATCGGGCCGCTGCTGACCGCGTTGTCGCGGATGTATTGCGCTTCCGCACTGAGCACCCGGCCCAGCTGTGCCCGGAGCGTGCGGAGATTCGCGAACTCGGCATCCGAAAGCTTGCCGTCTTTATGCGCCTTGACGATCCGCGCCCAATCGCCTCGGTACGTCTCGAACATCGACTTGAGCGTCTTGTCCAGAACCTCGCCGCGCAGCTCGATAATCGGCTTTAGGGGCGTTTCCGCCGGTGTCGCTTGCGGCTGGGGCGCGGCTTCTGTCTTGACGGCCTGGACGTTCGGAACCTCGACCACTTGGGTCTCGTGGCCGGCGGGGCGCGCCTCGGACGGTTCGGACGGCGCAGGGGTCTGCGGCTCCGGCGCGCCGCCGACGTCTTCGAGCGTTCCCATCTCGCGGCGCAGATGCTCCGTCTCGGCGATCTCTTCTTTGGATAGCCGGATCTCCGGTGGCT
>JBAVNO010000294.1:0-5734 GCA_049691095.1 Alphaproteobacteria bacterium
GCGTCGCCCTCTTGCGGCGGCGCGGCGCCAACTTGGACCGGCGCGGCGAGCGCCATCAGCAGCCACGCCCCGCCGCACAGGCGCACGGCGCTATTTCTTAGGATAGGGGTTCTCCAATGCGTCGATAAGGTCATGCAGGACTTGGCGCACCTGGTCTTCGGCGCAACCCATCAGGATCGCGTCCTCGAACGCGTCCTGGCTCATCT
Source organism: Alphaproteobacteria bacterium (assembly GCA_049691095.1). GTDB lineage: Bacteria > Pseudomonadota > Alphaproteobacteria > DATDPM01 > DATDPM01 > JBAVNO01. The sequence goes on from JBAVNO010000294.1 coordinate 207, forward strand.
GCCTAATCTCTTCGATGTTCTCGTTCAGGACCTTGATCTTCTCGTGGCACGACACCGGCTTGCCTTCGGGCGTGCGCCAAGCGGCGGACCGGCGCGAGCGCGTCTTGGCGGTGGGGGTGCGTTTCACGCGGGTGTCCTCGATCGCACCGACGTCTCCCGACGGCCCAAGGTGCTCGGATGGCGGCCCGCCGGGCGGTGGCACGGGTCTGCGGTGAACATAACAACTGGGCGGCGGGGCTTAAAGGCCCGCGGGCCGGGCTCGCCACTCATGCTCAGGGGTTGGCGTCGCCGCCGTCCTTGCTGTCCTTGCCGTCTTTCTTGCTGCCGCTGAAGATGTAGCGGCTCACCAAGTCCTCGAGGTTGATCGAGGACTGGGTCCGCGTGATCTCACCGCCGTCCGCCAGCATCTTCTCGTCGGCGCCGGGATCGAGCGCGATGTATTTGCTCCCCAGGAGGCCGTCGCTCACGATCTTGGCCGACGTGTCGGTGGGGAGCTTCACCGTGGGCGCGATGCTGAGGGTGAGGACCGCGAAATAGGTCTCCGCCTCCAGCTTCTGCCCGATCACGGTGCCGACCTTGATGCCGCTCAAGCGCACATCGCTGCCCTCGCGGATGCCGTCGACGCGCGCGAACTTGGCGTACACGTTGTATCCGCTGACGGCGCCGATGTCGGCGCTGGAATAGGCGAAGATGAGGAAGAACGCCGCGACCGCCAGCACCACGGCGCCCATCACGGTCTCGATCGCGTTCCTGTGCATCTGCGTCTTCCTCCGCTTCCTGCGCTTGACGGCGGTTCCGAACTAGGCGTGGCCGCGATCGCGGCGGGCGGAGGCCCCGGTCACGACGGCCGCCACGGCTCGTAATCCCGCTTTTCCCCCGGCCGGTGCGCGCCCTTGAAGACGTGCCCGGGCGGAAGATAGGCGGCCTCGGTCCCGGTCGGATTGGGGATGTGGGGCTTTTCCCACGAATATTCGGGGGCCGCGGTCCCGGACGGCAGCTCGTCCACGATGTGGTGGAGCCAGGCGTGCCAGTCGGGCGGCACCGTGCTCGCCTCGGGTTCGCCCGCGTACAGCACGAAGCGGCGGTCGCGCCCGGCGCGGCGCCCGCGCAGACGGTAGTAGCGGTTGCCGAAGCGGTCGGTGCCGACCTTTTTCCCGGCGAGAAAGACGTGAAGTCGCGTGGTGATCGTCATGGCGGAAGAATGTTGTCCCCAGCGCCGCGGAAAGACCGGCGCGCGCGAATATTGCATTGCGTTGCGCCTCCCGTCCAGACCAAGCGGCATCGCGGCCTCAGATTGAGCGGCGCAGGACGAGCAATGACAGGTCCTGGCCGGCATTGGGCGGGAAAGAATGCCCAGGCGGCACCCGAACCTCTCGGGCGGCGCACGTTTGCGCTCGGCCGGGTTCTCGGCCGGGTTCTTGGCCGGGGTCCTCGGCCCTTGACCGGCCCGGCCGAGGCCGCGGCCCCCGGACGCCCCGCCCCTGAAGCCCCCGACCCCGACGCCCCGGCCGGATTCCGCGTGGCACAGACCGGTGTCGGTCCGCCAATGCCGGTCCGCTCGGGGCCCGGTTTTTTCAACATTTTGTGGGTCAAACAGTGTTAACCACAAAATCCTTGATCGCAACAATATGTCGTGTCTAAATGATCGCTCGCCCCCAGACCTAGCATGGAAACGGCTGGCGGGGGTGGCGGCAACGGGGGTCAAAGCGCGAGGACGGACCGACAAGGGGCGGCCGTCGTCCCGAAAAGCCAAAACCCGAGCGCAGCGGCCGGCGAATCCAGTCGGGGGATCGATCGGCGCCAACGACAACAATACCCGGCATGGGGAAGAATTAGATGCGGATCAATCGTCGTTTCACGACCGAAGGAAAATCCCCGTACGAGACGATCGCATTCCGCACCACATCGAGTGAGATCCGCAATCCCGACGGCTCGGTCGTCTTCAAGCTCGACGGCATCGAGGTCCCCACGGAATGGTCGCAGGTGGCCTGCGACGTGCTGGCGCAGAAGTATTTCCGCAAGGCCGGCATCGCCACCAGGCTTCGCCTGGTGCGCGAAGAGGGCGTGCCCTCGTGGCTGTGGCGCTCCGAGCCCGATCTGACGCCGGACGAGACGGCCGCCGAGGGCTTCTTCATCGGCGAGCACGACGCGCGCCAGGTGTTCGACCGCATGGCGGGCGCGTGGACCTATTGGGGCTGGAAGGGCGGCTATTTCGATTCCGACGGCGACGCCCGGGCCTTCTTCGACGAGATGCGGTTCATGATGGCGCGCCAGATGGGCGCGCCCAACTCCCCGCAGTGGTTCAACACCGGGCTCCATTGGGCCTATGGGATCGACGGGCCGGCCCAGGGCCACTACTACGTCGATCACGTCACCGGCGAGCTCAAGGCCTCGACCTCGGCCTACGAGCGGCCGCAGCCCCACGCCTGCTTCATCCAGAGCGTCAACGACGACCTGGTGAACGAGGGCGGGATCATGGATCTGTGGGTGCGCGAGGCGCGCCTGTTCAAATACGGCTCCGGCACGGGCAGCAATTTCTCGCGCCTCCGGGGCGACGCCGAGCCGTTGTCGGGCGGCGGACGGTCCTCGGGGCTGATGAGCTTCCTCAAGATCGGCGACCGCGCCGCGGGCGCCATCAAGTCGGGCGGCACCACGCGCCGCGCGGCCAAGATGGTGGTGGTGAACATCGACCACCCCGACATCGAGAACTTCGTCAATTGGAAGGTGACCGAGGAAGAGAAGGTCGCCTCGATGGTCGCGGGCTCCAGGCTCGCCAACATCCATTTGAACGCCGTGATGCGCGCCTGCCACAAGCTCGCGCCCGATTCCGGGCTTGGGGGCGACGACCGCTTCGATTCCAAGAAGAACCGGGCGCTGCGCCAGGCGATCAATGACGCCCGCAAGGCGATGATTCCCGAGGCCTACATCCAGCGCGTGCTTCAGTTCGCGCGCCAGGGCCACACCGCGATCGACTTCAACACCTACGACACCGATTGGGATTCCGAGGCCTATCTGACGGTTTCGGGCCAGAACTCGAACAACACGGTCCGGGTCTGCGACGATTTCCTGATCAAGGTGCTGGAGGACGGCGAGTGGAAGCTCATCCGCCGCACCGACGGCAAGGTCCACAAGGCGGTGCCGGCGCGCGACCTGTGGGACCAGATCGGCTTCGCCGCCTGGGCCTGCGCCGACCCGGGGCTCCAGTTCGACACCACCATCAACGACTGGCACACCTGCCCCAACGCCGGGCGCATCAACGCCTCCAATCCGTGCTCGGAGTACATGTTCCTCGACGACACGGCCTGCAACCTGGCCTCGCTCAACCTCCTGACCTTCCGCCGGGACGGCGGCGGCTTCGACATCGAGGGATTCCGGCACGCGGTGCGGCTGTGGACCATCGTGCTCGAGATTTCGGTGCTGATGGCGCAGTTCCCGGCCCGCCGCATCGCGCAGCTGAGCTACGAGTTCCGCACCCTGGGGCTGGGCTTCGCCAATATCGGCGGTCTCGTCATGGCCTCGGGCCACGGCTACGACAGCGACGAGGCCCGCGCCCTGTGCGGCGCCATCAGCGCCCTCATGACCGCCGCCTCCTACGCCACCTCGGCGGAGATGGCGCGCGAGCTCGGCCCCTTCCCCGGCTTCGCGGCCAACCGCGAGCCCATGCTGCGGGTCATGCGCAACCACCGCCGGGCGGCGATGGGCGAGACGCAGGGCTACGAGCGGCTTTCCACCAACCCGGTGCCGATCCATGCTCCCCACTGCCCGGATTCGAGGCTGGTGGAGGCGGCGCGCGCCGCCTGGGACGACGCGCTCACGCTGGGCGAGATGTTCGGCTACCGCAACGCGCAGACCACCGTGGTCGCGCCCACCGGCACCATCGGCCTGGTGATGGATTGCGACACCACCGGGATCGAGCCCGATTTCGCCATCGTGAAGTTCAAGAAGCTCGCGGGCGGCGGCTATTTCAAGATCATCAACCGCACCGTGCCGGTGGCGCTCGCGACGTTGGGCTACGGCGAGGACCAGATCGGCGAGATCGTGCGCTATGCGGTGGGCCACGGGACCATCGAGAACGCGCCCGGCGTCAACCACGCGCGGCTGCGCGAAAAGGGTTTCACGGCCGCGACGCTCGACGCGCTGGAGCAGGCGCTCGCCTCGGCTTTCGACATCCGCTTCGCCTTCAACAAATGGACGCTGGGGGCGGAGTTCTGCACCAAGGTGCTGGGCTTCACCGCCGAGCAGCTCGACGACGTCACCTTCGACATGCTGTCCGCGCTCGGCTTCTCGAAGGACGAGATCGAGGCCGCCAACACCTATTGCTGCGGCGCCATGACGGTCGAGGGCGCCCCTCACCTGAAGGACGAGCACCTGCCGGTGTTCGATTGCGCCAATCCGTGCGGCCGCAAGGGCAAGCGCTTCCTGAAGTGGGAGAGCCACATCCGGATGCTGGCCGCCTGCCAGCCCTTCATCTCGGGGGCCATCTCCAAGACCATCAACATGCCCAACGCGGCCACGGTCGAGGAGTGCAAGGACGCCTACATGCTGTCCTGGAAACTGGGCCTCAAGGCGAACGCGCTGTACCGCGACGGCTCCAAGCTGTCGCAGCCGCTGTCCAGCGCCACCGCCGAGACGGTGGAGGACGAGCCGGAGCAGACCCTTCCCGCCATCGCCGCCCAGGCCGCGCCCGTGGTGGTGGAGCGCGTGGTCGAGCGCATCATCGAGCGGTTCCTGACCGAGCGCCGCCGCATGCCCCAGCGCCGCAAGGGCTATTGCCAAAAGGCCGTCGTCGGCGGGCACAAGGTCTACCTGCGCACCGGCGAGTACGAGGACGGAGGGCTGGGCGAGATCTTCGTCGACATGCACAAGGAGGGCGCGGCCTTCCGCAGCCTGATGAACAACTTCGCGATCGCGATCTCGATCGGCCTGCAATATGGCGTGCCGCTCGAGGAATTCGTGGATGCGTTCACCTTCACCCGTTTCGAGCCGTCGGGAATCGTCGAAGGCAACGACGCCATCAAGATGGCGACCTCGGTGATCGACTACATCTTCCGCGAGCTGGCCGTCTCCTATCTCGGCCGCAAGGATCTGGCCCATGTCGAGCCCTCGGACCTGCTGCCGGATTCGGTCGGCCGCGGCCGCAACGAAGGGAAACCCGCCGAAGCCAAGGACCAGGCTGCCGCGCTTGACGCCGTCAAAAGGCTCGCCAGCACCGGGTACGTGCGGAACAATCTTTACGTCTTGAGTTCCGGTGGCGCCGCCAAGCGCAGCGCGCCCACTCCGGGAATGGCCCAGGCCGTCGCCGCCGTTTCGGCGGACGGCCAAGGCGTCATTGCCGGCGCCACCACCGCTCTGACAGGCAACGGGGCCGCCGAAGCCGTTGCTGTCGGTGTTGCATTCGGCACATTCGTCGACGACAGGCTCAGCGAGGCGCGCCAAGCGCGTCTCAAGGGCTATGAAGGAGACGCTTGCGGCGAATGCGGCAACTTCACCCTGGTCAGAAACGGGACATGCCTCAAATGCGTGACCTG
>JBAVNO010000295.1:0-11573 GCA_049691095.1 Alphaproteobacteria bacterium
TCCTGCGCCTTCAGGATATCGCCGACAGCCCCGCCGAGGTGGCGCTCGTGGGCGATCTCGCGGCCGAGGAAGGCCGTCCCGATCTGGCGGTCGCCATGTCGAAGCGCGCGGTCCGGGCGGGCGTGCTGCTGGTGGAGCAGGCCTATCCGGTGCCCCACATGCCCAAGGCCGATGATCCCGAGCCGGCGCTGGTGCTGGCCATGATGCGCCAGGAAAGCGCGTTCGATACCCTGGCCGAGAGCAGCGCCGGGGCCAAGGGGCTGCTGCAGCTCATGCCCACCACCGCCAAGCAGATGGCCCGCAGCCTGGGCATGCGATTCTCCCATCAGCGGCTGCACAGCGACCCCGACTACAACATCAAGCTCGGCACCGCCTATCTGTCCGGCCTGCTGAACCAATACGACGGCTCCTATGTGCTGGCGCTGGCCGCCTATAACGCCGGGCCGGCGCGGCTGCGCGGCTGGATGAAGGACTTCGGCGACCCCAGGTCGCCCGATGTGGACGCCGTGGACTGGATCGAGCTCATCCCCTACGGCGAGACCCGCGATTACGTGCAGCGCGTGCTCGAGAACCTTCAAGTCTATCGCCTGCGGCTCGGCGGATCGGAGCTGGCACAGACGCTCGAGAAGGACCTCCATTTGCGCCCGTGACCCTTCCCTCCTAGATTGGGCGCGAGGATGCCCGTGGCTCGGGGGAAGGCCATGAACGGCGTGGACGCCTCCTATCAGGAACGGTACCTGACCGCCCAGGACGGGCTTCGGCTCTATTACCGCGACTACGGGCCCCACGGTTCCCGCGCCGCCCCCCTCCTTTGCCTGACCGGTCTCACCCGGAACTCCAAGGACTTCCACCGCCTGGCCAGCACGTATTCGGCCCGGCGGAGGGTGCTGTGCCTCGATTACCGGGGCCGCGGCCGTTCCGACTACGACCCCGATTGGCGCAACTACGCCATCCCCACCTACGTGACCGATGTCCGCCACCTGCTGGCGGCGAACGACATCCACGGCGTGGTCATCGTCGGCACGTCGCTGGGCGGCATGGTGGCGATGGTGATCGCGGCCGCCTTTCCTGCGGTGTTGCGCGGCGTGGTGCTCAACGACATCGGGCCCGAGGTCGAGGCCGCGGGCATGGCGCGGATTCTGGCCTACATCCGGAACCTGCGCCCGCTCCCCGATTGGCCCACCGCGGCCCGCGAGCTGAAACGCTGCTTCCCCCGCCTCTCGCTCCAGACCGACGAGGAATGGTTGACCTTCGCCCGCGCCACGCTCCGCGAGGGCTCGGACGGGCTGCTCTACCCCGACTGGGACATGAACCTCCTCAAGCCCTTCCGGGGCGCCGCTCCGGTTTCGCTCTGGAACCTGTTCCAGGCGCTTTCGCGGGTGCCGCTGATGGCGGTCCGCGGCGGCATCTCCGACGTCTTTCGCCCCGAGACGCTGGCCAAGATGGCGGCCGCCAGGCCCGACATGGTCCAGGTCACGGTCCCCAACGTCGGCCACGTGCCCACGCTGCGCGAGCCGGAGGTGACGCCGGCTCTAGAAGCTTTTCTCGCAAGGCTTTAAGAAGACTTGTTCAGATACCGCTTTAGGCCGGACTGGACGGCCGGTCGACCAGGATGCGGCTCTTCTTCAGGACATAGACGCCGATGAACGCGGCCGTCGAGAGGACGAACACCGCGGCCAGCGCCGCCAGCGCGGGACCGCGTGCTTCGGGGCCGACGTTGCGAACCGTCTCGTCGGCCTGCAGGATCACCGCCACCAGGACCCAGGCGTAGACGCTGCTGTATTCCTTGATCGCCACCCGGCGCCAATTGAAGGTCATGCCGCGGACGGTTTCGGCGATCCCGCGCGGATCGGGAACCCACCGATTGACGCGCCGGCAATAGTCTTCGTACTCGGCCCCGAACTTCTTCTTCAGATAACTCTCCTCGGCGGCGACGATCGCCGTGTACGCGAACAGGAAGAACGATCCGCCGATGAGATAGACCCAGGGATTGTTGACCAGCATCAGGAGCGCCAGCAGCAGCATCGCGTTGCCGACGTAGAGCGGGTTGCGGCAGTGGGCGAACAGGCCCTCGACCACCAGCCTTTCGGCATAGACGCGCTTCCCCACGCCGCCGCGCTTGATGTAGGCGAGCCCCACGACCGCGACCCGCAGCCCCTCGCCGAGAAAGGCGACCACGAGCGCCGCGGCGTCCAGCCAGCGGTCGAGCCGCGCGCTGCCCAGCGGATATTGCGGCGGGAACACCAGCAACAGCGGCAGGAGCAGCATCGGGAAGGCGTAATTGCGGTAGCGGAACAGGAAATTGCCCACGCGCACGAGCAGCGGCCCGGCGCCGGGCGTTCCGGCGGACTCAATGCTCATGGCTTACTTCACGGCGATGACGCCGCAGAAATTGTACCAGCGGAAGAACTCTTCGACCTGGCGGAACCCCGCCTCGTGCAGCATGTCGCGGTTCTCGTCATAGCGGTACGGGATGAGGACGTTTTCGAGCGCCTCGCGCTTGAGCACGATTTCGGTATTCGAGTAGCCGTTGCGCTTCTTCATCTCGTAATAGCTCTTGATGAAAAGCCGGTTCAAGAGCGAGTCCTGGAGCGTGATCTTTTCCACCAGAATCAGACAGCCGTTCTCGTTCAGCCCCTCGCAGATGCGCCGCATCGCCCGCTCGCGGTAAAGCGGCCGCACGAACTGGAGCGTCAGGATCATCACCGCAACGGACGCGTTCTCGACGAACTGGCAATTGTTGAGATCGGCGTTCATCAGCTCGTAGGCGCGCTCGACGCCGCGCGCCTCCAGCTTCTGGCGCGCCTTCTCCAGCATGTCGTCGGAATTGTCGACGCCGACGAACCGCACTCCCGGGTCCACCATCCCGTCGAGCACGAGGAGAGTCGTTCCCGTGGCGCAGCCGAGGTCGTAGAGACTGGTGCCCGGAACCGCGAATTCGGCCGCCAGCTCCCCGGTCATGCGCTGGATTTCCTGGTAATAGGGCACCGAGCGATCGACCATGTCGTCGAAGACCGACGCCGTTTCCTTGCCGAAGCGGAAATCCTCGATCAGCGGCTTTTCTTCGGCGAACAAGCGGTCGCGGTTCAGTTCCGCGGCCTTGGCCCGCTCCCCCGTGAGACCGATGATCTTCCGTTCCGTCATGTGCTCCGCTCCATTTCCAGGCAGGATCGCGATCAGGCGCGCGAATGGTGCGCCACACCTGCCAAAAGGTCAACAACCTCCTGGGGTTGGACGACATCGCGGCATTCGGCCCGCCCTTTCGGCCGCGGCGGACGAAGCCTCCGCCCGCGCTTCGTCCCGCCGCCCCGGCGAAGGGGCTCCGATCCCGCAAAAACATTGGCCAGATCAACACCGTAACTTTATTGTAACCGGCCGGATATAACCGGACGGACTGGCCCCAGAGCACGAACGCCACGGCACGACCCAGAGGGCCGCCCGCGCGGGATTCGTTCGCCGGGACCGGATCCAAGAACGGCTTGGCGTTGGGAGGCAAATTGGGAATGGGTCGGTCCCATGTCCGGCGCGTAGGCGCGGCGGCGGCCGTCGCACTGCTGGTGTCGGCCTGCGCGCTCAGGGCTTACGAGCCGCGCCCGATCGTGCCCGACGAGGTCGCCGGTAAGCTCACAGCCCGCGATGTTTCCGATGCGGGGCTACGGGCGTTCCTGGAGCGGCACGGATTCAAGCCAGCGGAGTGGCCCCTCAAGACCTGGAGTCTCGCCGGATTGACTCTGATGGCCATCTATTTCCATCCCGACATGGATGTCGCGCGGGCTAATCTGGAGATGCAGGAGGCGGCCAAGATCACCGCCGGCCAGCGTCCCAACCCGACCCTTGGCCCCGAGCTGCAGCATCACAGCGACCTCAAGAGCGGCACGCCGTGGAGCGTGGGGGTCGCGCTCGACGTGGCGTTCGAAACCGGAGGCAAACGCGAGGCCCGCCAGGCGCGCGCCGCGGCGCTGAGCGAAGAGGCGCGCCTGGCGGTGGGCGCCGCCGCGTGGAACGTGCGGGTGCGGCTCGGCGAACGCTACACCAACCTGTTCGCCGCCCAGCGCGAGACCGAACTGTTACGGCGCGAACTGGCCGCCGTGACCGAGGAAGTCGCGTTATTGGAGCGGCGCCAGGCACTGGGCGAAGCGAGCCCGTCGGAGGCGAGTCTCGCCCGCATCCGGCAGCGGGAGCTGCGGCTTGCCCTCGATTCCGCGGACGGCGCGATCGCGACCGGGACGGCGGCGCTCGCCGATTCGCTGGGCCTTCCCTATTCGGCCGCGGCGGCGCTCACGCTCCCCTTCGACGAGGTCGCATCCGCCAAGCCCGAACCGCTGCCCGCCCAGGCCATCGAGCGGACGGCGCGCGACAATCGTCTCGACATCCGCCGGGCGCTGGCCAGCTACGCCGCCGCGGAGGCCACGCTGCGCGAGGAGATCGCCAAGCAGTTCCCCGATCTCACCTTGTCGCCCAGCCTGCTGTGGGATCAGGCCGACTGGGTCAAGACGCTGGGCCTTTCGGTGCTGGCGCCCATCTTCAACCGCAACGAAGGCCCCATCGCCGAGGCCGAGGCGCGCCGCAAGCTCGAAGCGGCCAAGTTCACCGCCCTCTTGGCCCAGGTCATGGGGCAGGTGAGCCAGACCCGGCTCGGCTACGAGGCGGCGGTGAAGGCCTGGGTCACGGCGGACGGCCTGGTGGCGGCTCAGACCGAGCGGCTGCGCCAGGCCGAGAAGCTCATCGCCTATGGCGAAACCGATAAACTTTCCCTGGTCCAGGCGGAGATCGAGCTGGTGGCGGCGGAGCGCGCGCAGCTTCGCGCGCGGGTCGAGGCGCTCCGGGCCCTGGGCGCGGTCGAGGACGCGGTCCAATACCCGCTCTATGAAACCGGACCCCTGCCCGACCTGACGGAAGGCGCCGGCGAAGCCCCGGGCAAAGGCGCGCCATGACCCGGCGCGCCATGGGAAGATTCGTGCGGCGCGCGCTGACCGCGGTCTTTCTCGCGGCGGCGGCGCTCTTCGCCTGGATCGCGTTCAAGCCCGACATCCAGGCCCTGTGGCGCGGCGCCGTCGAGAGCGTGGAAGCCGTGCTGGGGCGCGACCTCGACGCGGTGCCGGACGCCCGCGAGCAGCCCGCCAAGGTTTCGCCGGCGAATGCGAAGGCGGACGGGGAGGCAAAGGAAGGGCCGCGGGTCGAGGTCGTGGGCGGACGGCCGGCAATTCGTATCGACGAATCGACGCAGGAGAGAATCGGGATCGAGACCGTGACCTTGAAGCCGGTGACGTTCTCGCCCGAGATCGCGAGCTTCGGCCGCGTGCTCGACCTGCAGCCGCTGCTGGCGCAGCGCGCCCGCTACAGCACCGCCCGCTATCAGGGCGACGTGGTGCGGGCGACCCTTTCGGCCGCCAAACGGGAATTCGACCGCCTCACCAAGCTGCACCGCGACGAAGGCGACATCGCCACCAAGCGCCTTCAGGAGGGCGAAGCCGAGGTCGCGCGCCAGGAGGCGGAGCTGCGCCGCTTCGACGCCGAGATGGCGTCGGTGCGCGACGAAACCCGCCAGCAATGGGGCGAGGTCCTGACCCGGTGGGCCCTGGACAAGAGTTCGCCGGAGTTCGAGCGCCTTCTCGCGCGCCAAGACGTGCTTCTTCTCGTCACGCTTCCGGCGGGCGAGACTCTGCCGTCCGAAACGGCGCAGGTTTTCGTCGCCCGCGGCGGCGACAGGGCCCAGGCGAAGCCCGCCCAGTACGTGTCGCCGGCGCCCGGCACCGACCCGGTGACCCAGGGCGAGACCCATTATTTCCGCACGGCGGCGGACGGGTTGCGCAACGAGATGCGGCTCGACGTCTGGATCGCGCGCGCCGCCACCAGGGAAACCGGCGTCGTGGTGCCGCCCTCTTCCATCGTGTGGGCGACGGGACAGGCCTGGGCCTATGTGCAGATCGACGGCGAGCATTTCGTGCGTCAGCCGGTCGCCACCGGCGAGGAGGCGCCCGGCGGCTGGTTCGTCCGCGACGGGCTCAGGCCGGGCGACCGGCTGGTCTCCGCCGGCGCCCAGATGCTGTTCGCGGAGGAGTTCCGTTGGCAGATCCGCGACGAAGACAACCAGTAGCGCCTCAGGGCGCTGCGCAAGCCGTCACGCAAGGCGCGATGTAGGGCGCGATGCTCGCTTCACTCGTCAGGTTTTCAATCCGGTTCCGCGGCGTGGTGGTGGCGCTCGCCTGTCTCTTCCTCGGCTTCGGCGCGTACCGGCTGTGGCACACCAGCCTCGACATCTTCCCCGAGTTCTCGCCCAAGCTGGTGATCATCCAGACCGAGTCGCCGGGCCTGTCGGCGAACGAAGTCGAGCTTCTCGTGTCCCAGCAGATCGAGAGCGCGTTGGGCGGCATCGTCGGGCTCGAGGTGATCCGGTCCCAATCGATCCAGGGGCTCTCGGTGGTCACGCTGACCTTCGAGGAAGGCACCGATCTGTACCGGGACCGCCAGCTCGTCTCCGAGCGGCTGTCCAACGTGGCGACCCAGATGCCGGCCGGGATCGGGCCGCCGGTGATGGTGCCGTTGAGTTCGTCGTCCAGCACCATCATGACGCTCGGCCTCACCTCGAAGACGCGCTCGCTCATGGAGCTGCGCACGCTGGTCGACTGGACGATCAAACCGCGCATCCTCAGCATCCCCGGCGTCGCGGACCTCAACGTGTTCGGCGGCGACGTCCGGCAGCTTCAGGTACAGGTGCGGCCCGAGCGCCTGGCGCAATTCGGACTGTCGCTGCAGGACGTGGTCGCGGCCGCCAGCGGCTCGACCGGCATCGTCGGCGCCGGGTTCATCGAGAGCGCGAATCAGCGCATCGGGCTGCGCACCGACGGGCAGCCCCATAACCCCCGCGATCTCGCCCAGATCGTGGTGGCGCACAGTAACGGCACCAGCATCCGGTTGGGCGACGTGGCCGACGTGGCGATCGCACCCGCGCCCTCCATCGGCGGCGCCGCCGTGAACGGCGAGGCCGGCGTCGTCATGATGGTGATCGGCCAGTACGGCGCCAGCACCATGGCCATCACCGAGGACGTCGAACGGGTCCTGGGCGAGTTCCGACGGGTGTTCGCGGAACAGGACATTGACCTTCACCCGGACCTGTTCCGCCCCGCCAACTACATCGAGCGCTCGCTCAAGAATATTTCCACGCACCTGCTCATCGGCGGCGTGCTGGTGGTCACGGTGCTGTTCCTGTTCCTGTTCAACATTCGCAGCGCCTTCATCTCGGCCACCGCCATCCCGCTCTCCCTGCTGTCCGCCGCGCTGGTGCTCGTGGAATTGGGGATGAGCATCAACATCATGGTGCTGGGCGGGCTCGCGATCGCACTGGGCGAGGTGGTGGACGACGCCATCATCGATACCGAGAACATCTTCCGCCGCTTGCGCGAGAACCAGCGCTCGGAGCGCCCCCGCCCCGCCGAGGCCGTGGTGTTCGACGCCTCGATGGAGGTGCGCGGCTCGGTCGTGTATGCGAGCTTCATCGTGGCGCTCGTCTTCGTGCCGCTGTTGACGCTGGGCGGCGTGGCGGGGCGCATGTTCGCGCCCCTGGGCGTCGCCTACATCCTGGCCATCCTCTCCTCTCTCGTCGTCGCGCTCACGGTCACGCCCGCCCTGTGCGCCCTTCTTCTCACCCATCGCCGGCTCGCCAGCAGCGATCCGCCGCTCGTGCGCCTGATGAAGCCCGCCTATGGCCGCGTGCTGGGATCGATCGGGCGCTGGCCGGGTGTCGCCATCGCCGGCGTGGTGCTGGCCTGCGGCGCCGGCGTGCTGGTCCTGCCCCATCTCGGCGGCGGGTTCCTGCCCGACCTGCGCGAAGGCCATTACATGATCCACACCTCGAGCGTGCCCGGCACCTCGGTCGAGGAGACGCTTCGCATCGGCGGCGAGATCACCCGCCAGGTGTTGAAGATTCCCGGCGTGCGCGCGATGTCGCAATGGGCCGGCCGCGCCGAGCGCGGCGCCGATACCTACGGCACCCACTATGCCGAGTACGAGGTCGACCTGGTGCCGCTTTCGGGGCCGGAGCAGCAGCGCGTGCTGGATTCGATCCGGGGCGTGCTGGCCGGATTCCCCGGCCTCGCCACCGAGGTCAACACGTTCCTGACCGAGCGGGTCGACGAGACCATTTCCGGCTACACCGCGCCCGTGGTCGTGAACATCTACGGTAACGACCTCGAGGCGCTCGACCGCAAGGCGCTGCAGATCGCCGCCGTGATGGAGAAGGTCCGCGGCGCCGCCAGCATCCAGTTGCGCGCGCCGCCGGGAACGCCGCTCCTCGACATCCGCATCCGTCTCGACCAGCTGGCGCGGCGCGGCATGCGGCCCATGGACGTCTTCGACGCGGTGCGCATCGCCTACGAGGGCGCGACGGTCGGCAACGTGTACGAGGGCAACCGCGTGCTCCCCGTCGCCGTCGCGCTGGCCCCGAGCGAGCGCCGCGACCCGATGGCGGTGGCCAAGCTTCCGCTCCGCACGCCCGAGGGCGCGATCATCCGGCTCGGCGACGTGGCCGACGTGCGCCAGCAGTCGGGCCGCTACGTCATCCTCCATTCCGGCGCCCAACGCCTGCAGACCGTCACCTGCAATGTCGTGGGCCGGGACTTGAACTCGTTCTTCGAGGAGATCAAGGACCGCATCCACGCCGAGGTCGATCTGCCGCCCGACATCTACCTCGAATTCACCGGCGCGGCGGTCGCGCAGGCGAAATCCCGGACCGATCTCATCATCCATTCGCTGATTGCGGGCGCCGGGATCATGGCCCTTCTGTACGTGGCGCTGCGGCGGTTCCGTAACATGTCGCTGGTGCTGGTCAACCTGCCGTTCTCCCTGGTCGGCGGCGTATTGGCCGCGCTTTATACCGGCGGCTGGCTTTCGGTCGGGTCGCTGGTGGGATTCGTGACGCTGTTCGGCATCACGCTGCGCAACTCGATCATGCTGGTGTCCCACTACCAGCACCTGGTGGACGTCGAGGATCTGCCGTGGAACCTGCAGACCGCCATTCGCGGCTCGCAGGAGCGCCTGCCCTCGATCCTGATCACGGCCCTCGTCACCGCGCTCGCCATGCTGCCGATCGCCGTCAACAGCGACAATCCCGGCCGCGAGATCATGGGCCCCATGGCCACCATCATCATCGGCGGGCTGGCCTCTTCGACCATCCTCAACCTCCTCATCCTGCCCGCGATCATGGTGCGCTTCGGCCGCTTCGAGCCGTTGCGCGACCGCACGTCGGGCTAGCCCGCGCAACCTGCCGTCTTCCGTTCGACGCCGCGGCCCGATAGACTGCGGCCATGGCTCAGCCATCCGCCCGGCCCCGGGTCGTTTCGCTCATTGCCAGCGCGACCGAGATCGTCTCGGCGCTGGGCTACGAGGACTGTCTCGTCGGCCGCTCCCACGAATGCGACTATCCCGAATCGGTGGCCGCGCTTCCGGCCTGCACCGCGCCCCGCTTCTCGACGGACGGCAGCAGCGCCGACATCGACCGCGAGGTGCAGGAAACCTTGGCGCGCGCCTTGTCGGTCTATCGCGTCGATACCGACCGTCTCTCCGCACTCGAACCCGACGTCCTCATCACCCAGTCTCAGTGCAACGTGTGCGCCGTCAGTCTCGCCGACGTCGAGACGGCCCTATGCACTTGGGTCAAGAGTCGCCCCCGGCTGGTGTCGCTGCAGCCCAACACGTTGGCGGACGTTTTCGCGGACATCGTGACCGTGGCCGAGGGTCTGGGCGACCGGCAGGCGGGCGAGCGGCTGGCGGCGGAGTTGAGATCGCGCATCGCGGACGTCGCCGCGCATGCGATCAAGCTCGCGAAATGGCCCCGTGTCGCCACCGTCGAATGGATCGAGCCCTACATGGCGGCCGGAAACTGGGTCCCCGAACTGATCGCGCTCGCGGGGGGCGAGAATGTGCTGGGAACCGCCGGCCGCCATTCGCCCCGCATGCCCTTCGAGACGCTGGTCAGCGCCGATCCCGACGTGATCGTGGTCTTCCCCTGCGGCTTCGACATTCCCCGCACGCTTCGCGAATTGCCCCTGCTCGCCGACCGCGCCGACTGGAAGGCGCTCCGGGCGGTGCGGGAGGGCCGGGTCTATGCCGCCGACGGCAACCAGTATTTCAACCGCCCCGGTCCCCGCGTCGTGGAAAGCCTGGAAATCCTGGCCGAGATCCTGCACCCGGACGAATTCCGGTTCGGCCACGAAGGGCGGGGCTGGGTGCGCGTCCCCGCGTGACCGGCCGGAACCCGCCGGCGCCGGATCGTCCCGCCCTCACCGGAAAGTGTCTATGCCGCCTGTTTACACGAAACGGCGTTGCGGCGAGACTGCGCCCCGCCGGAAGACGGCGCGAAAAACAGAGCAACGGATGGCAACGGAATGATCGAACTTTACACGTCGAATACGCCGAACGGCTACAAGGCCTCCATCATGCTCGAGGAAATCGGGCTTCCCTACACCGTGCATAAGATCGATCTCACCGCCGGCGACCAGGGCAAGCTCGAGTTCCTCGAGATCAATCCCAACGGCAAGATCCCGGCCATCGTGGACGGCGCTTTGAGCCGCCGCGTGTTCGAGTCGGGCGCGATTCTGATCTATCTCGCCGAGAAGAGCGGCCGTTTCCTGCCCCAGGACCCGGGTGCGCGGACCGAAACCCTGGCGTGGCTGTTCCTGCAGGCCGCCAGCATCGGACCCATGCTGGGCCAGCTATGGCATTTCCGCGGGGTCAAGCCGGCGGTTTCCTATGCGATCAATCGCTATGAGAAGGAAGCCTATCGCCTTTACGGCGTGCTGGACGGCCAGCTTGCATCGCACCGCCATATGGCCGGCGACGCCTACACCATCGCCGACATCGCGACCTGGCCCTGGATTCGCCTCCACCAAGCGCTCGGCCTCGACGTGGCGCCCTACCCCAACGTGCGCCGCTGGCTGGACGAGATCGCGGCCAGGCCCGCGGTGCAGAAGGGAATCACTATTCCAGCCTGACGTCCGCGCCGCCGCCCGCATCCTCGCCCGCACCGTCATCCGATTCCCCGCCCCCGTCATCGCCCCCATCATCGCCAAGACGCGCGCCCGCGTTCCTCAGCAGGCCGGCGAGGAACACGGCGAACAGCGCGAAGGCCGCGACCCAAGAGAGGCCGGCCGCGATCAGCAGCGGTTCGCGGAGCGGCGGAACCGCCGCCAGCAGCCGCAGGATCGCCGCCGCCGAAACGAGCGCGATGGCGACCAGCGCACCGACGGACAGGTGGGGCGCGCTGAGCGCGCGCTGCTGGGTGGCGCGGCCCATCACCGCCATGGTCAGCGTGCCAAGCGCGCCTATGGTGATGCCGTGGAGGGCGTCCATCTCGGGTATGGGCGCACCGGCGAAGGCCGCGGCGCGCAGCAGCAGTCCCAGGCAAAGCCAGCCATAGCCGACGTAAAGGACCGCAAGCTCGGGCTCGTCCAAGAGCCCGTAGGCGCGCCAGCGGACGAGGCGAATCCCCGCCACTACCCCGGCGGTCGCGGCCGCGATGGCCGCCAGGAGCCCCCCGCCGCCCGCGGCCTCCGTGACCGCGAGCACCGCGATCGCGG
>JBAVNO010000296.1:0-22331 GCA_049691095.1 Alphaproteobacteria bacterium
TCTCGCTCGATGTTGCCATCGCCGCGGATCTTGGGGTGTCCCGGTGTTGGCCTCTGTTCTGCAACTTCCTGCCGGCCGGCGCCGCGGCTATTTACGCCGGCTATTTCCGCTTGCGGAACTTGGCGAAGACCAAGCCCCCGAGGCCCGCGGCAATCAGCGCCAGCGTACCCGGCTCCGGCACGCGGACCACGCCGATGACGTCGGGGTTCGCCCCAGCGAAGGCGGCATGTGCCAGTACGAAAGTGGCGGTGATCGCGAATAGGGATAGGCGAAGGATGGTCTGCATGTTCGGCCTCTACTCTCGCTGTGGGTTACAGGCCTTCTGGTTTGCGGGCCCTGTTTTGAGAAATTCTATGCAAATCCCGCGCCTTGAGCCGTTTTCGTCGGGAATCAATGGGTTATTGAAACGCTCCCCTTCCCCCTCGCCGCGAAACTGTAAAGTTTAATGACAATTCCGCGCGGGCCAACCACGGGCCAGGCCTCGGTGGCGCAGACTGGGCCCGCCGCTCCCCGGGGTCACGTAACCAAGGCGAGGTGGCGGTCGTGGAGCCGGCTCAAGGTGGCGAGCCCGGCGATAGCGCCCACCAACGCCAGGAACATGTCCCATTGGGTGTCCCAGGGGTCGCCCTGGAACGCGAGATAGAATTCTGCATCCGCCCCCAGCACCAGCGCACTCCACCATTCGATCAGCTCGAAGAAGGCGCTGAAGGCGAGGCACACGCACACGACCAGGAACGGCAACCATTTGCTTCCGCGCAGCGGCGAGCGACGGACGAGAATCTCGCGCGCCAGGATGGCGGGGATGAACCCTTGGGCCAGATGGCCGAAACGGTCGTAGTGGTTGCGCGTCAGATGGAAGAGATCGGCGAACCAGAAGCCGGGAGGCACGCGGGCATAGGTGTAATAGCCGCCGAGGATGAGAATCGCCGCATGAAGGAACAAGAGCCGGTAGAGAAGCGCCGTCAGTGGAAAGACGCCGTAGCTGGCGGCCAACAGGGGCAGCGCGACCACGACCCATGACACCTCCATCGCCCAGGTCAGGCGGTCATAGGGCGCGATCCCACTGACGATCAGAAGCAGCACGGTGGCCGAGAAGAGGCCGATGCGTTCCGCGCGGGAGGCCTGGCCGGTGGTTCCGGAAATCGGCAGATGACTCATATTTTGGACCGTCTGGTCCCTTCCCCCATTCTTTGGCCAAAGACCATATCACGCCGCCGCCCGGCCTCGGGCCGAAGCCGATTCGCCCCTGTCGGCCAGGCCAAGGGTCTGCAGACCAGAAGGCAGTCCCGCGACGGGGCCTTCGGCGATCCGCGGGCTGCCCGGCCGATGACCTGGACTTGCTCCAGATCAACGCATAGCCACCTCGGAAGGCGCATATTTTGGCCGTGGCTCGGGGGAATGCGGTCGATTCGAGGGAGGATGGACGACCGCGCTTGGTTGATCGGATAAGATCGTATCGGTGGTCGCCGCCCTTCCCGCGCTCTTTGACCAAGGTGCGAGCGGGGGCCGGGGCGGGCGATGTACGCGTGCGTATCGGCCCGGTTCTGATGCCGTTTTTCGGCACCCGCTTTCCCGGGTCGCCGCGGCCGTAAAAAAATAACGAAATAGGCCGCGCCGCCCCAAGCCACCTCAGATGCTGCGCCTTGGCATGGGGGAAGGGCAGGATGCCGCAGTTCTTCGAATGGTCCGAAGGGATGAGCGTCGGGGTGCCGTTGCTCGATTCCGACCATAAGACACTGATCCGGATCATCAACCGGCTGCATGAGAGCCTGCAGGCGCACGCCGGCAACGACGTCTTGAGCGCGATCTTCGACGACCTGATGGCCTACATCGAATATCACTTCGCCCGCGAGGAGAAAGTGATGAAGGCCTGCGGCTTTCCGGGCTACGAGACCCATTCCGAGGAGCACGCCGATTTCACTTTCCGCATCCACAATGCGCGGGAGCGGTACTTGGGCGGATCCAATCCCGAATTGACCGTCGAGCTGCTGGATTACCTCAAGCGCTGGCTCAGCTATCACATCCTGATTCAGGACATGGCGTACAAGCCCTACGCGACGGCGGCGCGCGATGTCGACGACATCGCGCGTTGCGTCGGCCCCGGCCTGTCCGGCGAGGATACGGACGACTGGTGAGCTCGCGGCGCGGATGCTCTCGGGTGCGAGTCGGTGGGAATACCGGCACCGGTCCCGGTTTCCTATCCGCGTCCGCGTATAGGCCCCGGCAGGATTCGACGCCGCTCACATTCTTGTCTCGCCAGCGGGCATTGGGACGGTCACGCAGTCCGAAAGCCGACTGGCGATCGGCTGCCGAGGCAGTCCCAACCAATCCCGCTGGCGCGGCATTCGCGCCGTCAACCTCACGTCGTGGAATTATGCCGTCACGTTCACGCCCGACGTGCCGGAACTGCCGTCCTGATCGCCGTCGGCGTCGGCGCCGGCCACAGTCCCGGAGTTGGATGCAACGTCGGCTGGTTTGGCACCGCCTCCATGGTGATGATGTGCGAGCCGCGCCGCTTGAAGGTCCTGCTGCAGGCTGGCGAAGGCTTTTTGTGCGCCGGCAATATCGCCGGATTGAAGCGCCTGGCCGACGGTAGCCAGATCCTGCTGAATTTTGCTTTGGCCGCTCGGGTTGTTTTTGTCTCCCTGTGCCCCGGCCTGGCCGCTCGACTGCAAGATCTGCTGCAGGCTCGTAAAGGCCTGCTGGGCACCGGAAAGATCGCCGGAGGTCAGGCTCTGCGCGAGCTGACTGAAATAATTCCGTGTCTGAACGAACTGGGTCAGGCGCGCACTTTGCAGTCCGCCAAGCCCGGATGAGATGGGATCAACCGACATCAGGATCTCCCGTTGTTGAATGAATGCGAAAGATGATTGCGGAGATTCGGCCGGCCCAACCGGCCGGCGTGATCGCGGGAAACGTTATGCCCCAAGCTCTAACCGTTTCTTAAAATCGAAAGGCGAGGACGCCGGCTTTACAAAACTTTACACGCCGCGTCCCTTTGTGACGCTTTTTGTGGCGGCCATCCGCGCTCTTACGGCATCGTTCTCTCGAACGCGCCCAATATTAAATTTTGTTCATGTGCGTCAATCATCGGCGGAAATATCGCCGTCCGAAGGTCCTGCGCGGCATCCGCGCGACGGAATTGGTCCGCGGCCTTCCGACTTACTCCTTCAGTTTCGTCGCGATCCTGAGCAACCCCGCGGTCTCCAGCCGCCAGACGGTGACGCGCGACACGCCGAGCCGCCGCGCCACGCGGGAACGGCGGATTCCCATGGCGGCCGCGAACACGGCGACCCGCTGCTCGCGGGTCAACTCGAGCAGCCAGGCCAACGCCTCATCCATCTCGTCGATGGCCTTGGGCGAGGGCCGCGGCGGGAGCACGCGGGTTTCCCGCGGCTGGCCTTCCGGGTCGAGCCCCGCCTCGAAATAGTTGCGCACCACGTCCGGCCACGCGGAAAAGGGGAGCCGGGGCCGCACGTGACCGCTCACCTTGAGCCGTTTCAGGGTATCGGCCGCGTCCTTCATCCGCTGCTTTACGGCCTCGATGCTCCGGCGCCGTGCATCCGGTGTCGGTGCCGCGCTTGCTGCCGTATCGGCGGCGCCGGCGTCTTTCCTCTCCTTCCCGTCCGTCATTTCTCTATTTCCTCGGGTCTGGGCGGCGGCCGCGTTTCTCGTGGTCCGGTGGCCGGCGCTCGCGCCAAGGTTTCGGGGTCGCGTCGATGCGCCGGATGCCTCATGCGAGCGGCGTCGCTCACCGCGCGGTCTTCCGCTCCGGCAAACGCCCGGGCCCATCCTGGGACATTTCGAAGAAATCGTTGGGAACGACGAGGCCGGTGGTGACGCGGGCGATGCGGGCCATGGTCGCCCGGTCGGGGATGCGGGATCCGCTCTCGTAGCGGGACACCGCGCCTTCGGAAACGCCAATGCGCCGCCCGAGTTCGGCCAGGGTCAGCTGTTGGCGCCGGCGGTAGTCGCGAAGTTTCATCTCCGTCTCGTCCTCGCTGTCTCGCGTGCCGGGGTTTGTCGACCGGGCTTGCCTGTGGCGCCTGCGTCGGCCCCTCTCGCCCCGTCCCGAGGCGTCCCTACTCGTCAAGGTTGAACATACCGTATCGGTACGTGTTAGTCAAGCTTGCTTTCCGTTTCGGAAAGTGGCACGATCTTACCAGTTCGGAAAGAATGGGGGCTCAGACATGAGCAATTTGCGGCCGATTCGTCAGAGCCGGGGGCTGACTCAGAAGCAGTTGGCCGACCGGCTGAAGGTCACCGAGGTTTCCGTGTCGCGCTACGAAAGCCAGGAGCAGCGTCTCACCTTGCCGCTGTTGCGGCGGCTGGCCAAGGAGCTGCGCTGCTCGGTCGCCGATCTGGCCGGCGAGTCCCTCGCCAGGACGGCGGCGCTCACGGACGAGTTCGCGCTGCTGCCGAGCTACGACCTTCGGGCGTCGGCCGGCGGCGGCGCGTTCTTCGAGACCGAGACGGAAACGGCCCGCGTCGCCTTCCGCCGCCAATGGCTGAAGTCCGTCACCAACGCGCCGGTGGACATGCTGGCGGTGATCCAGGCCGACGGCGATTCCATGGAGCCCACGATCCACGACGGCGATCACATGCTGGTCGACCGCACCCAGACCAACCCAAGGCGCGATGGCATCTACGTCGTCAACTGGGACGGCCACATCAACGTCAAGCGCGTGACCACCGACCCGGCGCGCAAGCGCATCGTGGTGAGCTCGGACAATCCCAGATACCCGCCCAACGAGGCCGTAAAGCCCGACGAGATCGCGGTGCTCGGCCGCGTCATCTGGATCGGAAGGAGGGTGTGACTGCCGACGTAAAGGCCACGTTCTCGCTGCTCTTGCTGGCTTTCGGCGTGGCAGTCCCCTCACCCCGGGCTCTTGTTCCCTTTCGTCATCTCCACCGCTAAGCCCGGTCTCGATCGGCTCCCGGCCCAGATCTTCCGCACCGATACATCGCCCAACCGTGTCGGCGCTGCGCTCGAGGCAATCGGATTCCCCCGAGAGTTAAGCGCGTTGTCCGCAGGCTGAACGCGATTGTATTCTCCTTTCCCACGTACTTACTGTATCGGTAATATACGCTTGACTCGAACTTACTGTTTCGGTAAGTTCCCCTCGTAGCCTACCCCACCGGCTACAGTCCGCGGACGAACGCCACCGGCCGTCCCCCTCGGCTGGCGGCGCCCATCCGGGGGCCGTCCGCCCCAAGACGGGCGGCCCCCGGCGACCGCCGATGACGGCAAGGCGGGGAAAGATGCAGCCACCTGGCGTCCCTCCAACGGCGCCGGAATGACGGGACGGAACAGCGGCGCGGCGGGTCGAAGGAAGGGCGCAAGGACAAATCACAAGGGCCTTCTCCGCGATCTCCGCCCGCCCTGTCCCGCAGACTCATAGGCCCGGGAATGGTGTGCGGCAACGATGAGGCAGCCGGCCGCCCGGAGACTGGCGCCGGAAAACGGACCGCCGATGACCGCTTGGCGAAGCGGCGCACACCGCCGGCCGCCGATGCACCACCGGACAGGGAAGACTGGGAGAAGGAGAATCGGAATGGCCTACCGGCCGCGTGAGCTCAATGTCATCGGTTACACCAACGGATTCACGCTGTGGCACTACCGCGCCGAACGCGCCGAGGAGTGTCTCGAACCCGGGTTCTTCGATTCGGCCAGCGACATGCTGTGCGCAGGTGATTTGGTCCTGGCAAGCGGGCCCGGTGGTGCGGCGCAGCTTTACGTGGCCGAAGTGGTGGAAGGCCCTCGCATCAGGGGCACGGTGGAACACCGGCCTGGAGCCGTGCGGGTCGTGTCCCTGGCTTCGGCTATGGCAGCGATCTCGGATTCAGTCCCCGAGCCGAGGATTCCGGATACCGGCCGGAATCCTTTGCGGGCCTCGCCGCCTGCGGCCCCACCGAATGCCGGCGCGGTCGAGGAGGCCGGCGGTGAGCCTGGCAGTTTCGAACCGGCCCGGTGAATCCGTCGTCGTCCCCTCGCCTTCGGAGAAGCGGCGGTCTATCCACGATTATCGCGACTTCAGACGCCCGGCTTCCCACGACGGCTTCCGTCCGGGCTTCGCTGAAACCTCACTCGAGGAGGTTTCGGTATGGGCGTTTTATTTCCCGGTCCAAACCGTTCCGGGGCGCGCCGGCCGCAGGTCTTCGCGATTCATCCGCTGCGGCGCGGCCGGTCCCGCATGCTTCGGTCGTCGCCCTGCGGCTCGGCCCGTAACGCCGCGGCCGCTACTCCTCCAAGACCTTCTTCAAGCGCTCCATAAGGGGCAACACCGCCGGCTTGTCGACAGCAGCCGCCTTGTACTGTTCGCGGGTTTCCTTCAGGGCTTGCAGGAGGTGCTTCTTTTGGTCGGGCGGCGATTGGGTGTCGGCCTGGACTCTGGCCTCGGCGGCTGCGATCTGGTCCTCGACGCTCTTGCCTGAATTTTCCAACTTGGCGAAGGAATAAGCCGACACGACGCGGTCGCCGGTCGAATTCCAGGATTCCTTGTCGAATCCGTGCTTTTGGACGATGGCGACCAGCTCCGCTTCCTGGGCCTTGACCTCGGCTTCTTCGGGCGGCTTTCCTCCCTTGGCCTGCTTCCCGTGGAAGGCATCGATCTTGGGTCGGATCTCCTCCATCGCCTCGACGAAGGCCTTGGCCTTGTCTTGGCTAAGCGGCGCTGCGGCCTCGGGTGCGGCCTTCGCGGCCGGCGCCATCTGCTCGGCACTGGGCGGCGCGGCGGTGAGATCGTCAGCGGCGGTGGCTAGGGCGGGCGCGGCCGCGAAACCCGCGGCCAACAGCGCGGCAATGACGCGCATGTGTGAATCCTCCGAAAAAAATTGGCATCGTGGGACGCAGTGGCCCCAACGGCGACGCACAGGTTGACGCATGGGTACAGGCTTGCGCTCTCCCCTGTCAAATGGTGGTTTTCGCCGTCGCCACGCCATCGCCTCTCGGCGCCGGGCCCGCTGCCCTGGACGCCTTCGAGCCGGGCGTTGGGGCGTCGTCCGCGGCTCCCGCCTCACCTGTCCTCGATCGTCCCCCACGCGAACCGGGGAATCAGCGGACCCGGGATTCAGCGGACCGCGGAATCATCAGTCGAGTGATCGCGCCACAAGACTCGGGGAAGTTGCGAGCAAGATTTCGTGACCGATTGAACCGTTCTCACGCCTGCAGCCCCTACCTTAGATTTTTCGCGGACTCGGGAACAGATTCATCAAAATATTGTGTATTCATCCTGATCAGACCCACTAGAGTAATGAATTGGCCGGTCGGATCATGGATCTTTTCCACAATATTCGGAATTGGATTGAGTTTTCTTAATAAGTTATTAAACTCGAAGCGTTTTCAATAAAGACTCGGATCGTTTTGAAGCCTTTATCCACGGATTTATCCACAAGTAAATTGAACGTGTCGGACAGGGCGGCGTAGGTCAGAGAGCTCATCCGATCTCGTTGGCGCAGCAAGTACGGGTACGTTGGGCCAAAACATGGGGGGAGACGGCATGGCGGAACCGGGCCACGTGGATGTGCGCCAACTCTTGGCGCTTGCCCACGACAAGTCTGCCGAGAGCCGCCGAATACTTCTCGAAAACATTTCCGATCTATTCCTCTCCGCCGAGGGACGGCTCTCGGAGCGCGAGCGCACGCTGATGAGCGGCATCGTGAGCCAGCTCCTCCACGAGGTCGAGATGTCTGTGCGCCGCGAGCTGGCACAACGGCTCGCAGCGGCTGCGCACGCGCCTCATGAATTGGTGGTCGCACTCGCGAACGACGAGATCCAGATCGCCGATCCCATCCTGCGCAAGAGCGGCGTCTTGAACGACGTCGACCTGATCGAGATCGTCAAACACCGCACCCAGGAACATCGCGTTGCGGTCGCCACCCGTGAGTCGTTGAGCCCGGACGTGACCCAGGCCCTCATCGATTCCGGTGACACAGACGCCATCGAGGCACTGATCAACAATCACGATGTCGAGATCACGCGCCGCGCCATGGACTACCTGGTAAGCGAATCCCAGCGTGTGGACGGCTTCCAGCAGCCGTTGCTGCGCCGCCCAGACCTTCCGCCGCAACTGGCGCACCGCATGTTCTGGTGGGTATCGGCGGCGTTGCGCGAATTCATCCTCACCAACTACAAGATCGACGAGACGATTCTCGATTCGATCATCCACGAGACCACCGGCGCGGCCGCGACTCGCGCCGAGGCCGACCGTTCCACATATGCCGACGCCGAATTCGTGGTGTCGGAGCTCGCCGGCCGCGGCCAGCTCGACGACCGGTTCCTGCTCCAATGCCTGAAACGCGGGCGGATTGCCGCCTTCACGGCGGCGCTGGCCAAGATGGCCAGCATCAGCGTGGAACTCGCGCGGCGCGTCATATTCGATCCCGGCGGCGAGGCGCTGGCCGTCCTGTGCAAGGCGAGCGGCATCGAACGTTCCGTGTTCTCTTCGATTTTCCTGCTCACCCGCGAGGCCCGAGACGGGTCGCGCGTCACCGATCCCGGCCAACTCAATGCCATGCTGAAACTCTATGACGGACTGGCGAAGGCCGACGCGGCCAATGCGCTCAAATGCTGGCAGCTCAACACCGAGTATGTCCGCGCCGCGGACCAGATTCGTTCCGCGCAGCCGCGCAACGGCCGATGGACGTTGCCGAACGCGGGCAGGACGCAAGCACGATAAATCGGGGACATGACCGCCGAAAATGGCGGCACCCAAAAAAACCTAGGGGATAAACGGGGGGAACGACAATGACCAGGGACACGGGAACCGTCATACCCATACTTCCCAGTCCGGGGCGCAGGGGACGCCCCGGCGCCCCGCGTAGCAGCGGGGTGGAAGCGCTCGGGAGTCTCGAAGACGCGTTTCACGACCTGCTGCATCATTCCGGGCTGGCGGTTTACATCTGCGACGCCGGCACCAATCGCCTCCATATCAACGAGGCCTTCCGCGATCTCTACAATCAGATGGGCGCCCCGCCGGTCCGGGGCGAAACCGACGCGCTCCCCGTGCCCGCCGCGCTGCAGGACGTGATCGACGAGGTGAAACGCGCGGGACGACGCGTCATTCGTGCCGAGCAGATCGACTACCCCGCCCAGTCCCGCTTCTACCGCGCGCACCATTTCCCGGTCTTCCGGGGCACGCAGCTTTCGGCGGTGGCCGGCGTCTATTACGACGTCACAAGCCAGACCCAGGCGCTATCCAAATCCCGCGAGAGCCAGGGGCGGCTCGACGATATCTTGCGCTCGACCTCGGACTGGGTCTGGGAATCCGATGCCGAGGGTGCGCTGACCTTCATTTCCGACCGCATCACCGAAATCCTGGGCCGGCCGCCGGCGACGCTTGTCGGCCGCCGCTTGCTCGACTTCGGCCGTTTCCCCGATCGGCCCGCCGCGCCCCGCGGCGCGCTCTTCCTCGACGCCCGGCCCTTCCGCAACCGCCTGTTCGAGATTCGCGACCTGAACGGCGATACGCGCGAGGTTCACTTATCCGGCGTTCCGGTATTCAGTGCCGAGACCGGAAAATTGGTGGGCTACCGGGGGACCGGAACCGACATCTCGGCCCAAAAGAAGGCGGAGGAGCTAGCCAGTAAATCGAAGCGCGCGCTCGAGGACACGCTCGAGGAACTCCAGAACAAGAACCGGCAACTCGAAGCCGCGCTCGACCAGGTGCTGATCGCCAACCGCGCCAAGGGCGAGTTCCTGGCCACCATGAGCCATGAGCTGAGAACGCCCTTGAACGCCATCATCGGTTTCGCCGAAGTCATCCTGCTCAACACCTTCGGCGAGATGCCCGCCAAGTATCACACCTACATCAGGGAAATCATCAACGCCGGCCGCCATCTGTTGACCAAGATCGAGGAGATCCTCGACGTGGCGCGGGCCGAGAACAACACGTTGAAGATCGAACCCAAGGCCTGCTCGCTGGCCGAGGTCCTCGACCAGGCGGCCCAGCACATCACCATGCGCGCGAAGGAAAAGGAAATCGACATCTCCCGCGTCAAGGTCGACCGCGACTGGACCGTCGTCGCCGATCCCGAGCGCGCGCGCCAGATCTTCGCCAATCTGCTCAGCAACGCCGTCAAGTTCACGCCCGAGAAGGGGGCGGTCGGGCTCGATGTCCATCCTGCGGCCGGCAACATGCTGGCGGTCACGGTTTGGGATACCGGCATCGGCATTCCGCTCGAGAAGCAGGAGGCGATCTTCGAGAGCTTCCAGCAGATCCATGACGGCATCTTCCGCCGCACCCAGGAGGGAACGGGCCTCGGCCTCACGGTGGCGCGCCACCTCGCGATCCTCATGGGCGGCAACATCACGCTCGAAAGCTGGCCCGGGCAGGGAAGCCGGTTCACCGTCACGCTCCCGCTGGCGGAGCAGAAGCCGAAAGAGTAAGCGAAGGCACCGCCGGGCTTGCGCGTCGCCCGTCGCCCGGATGTCTTGCCGGAGCGCGCCTCAGCCTTTGGCCGGCTTGCCCCAGCGCTTGCGCAGCTTGTCGAGATTTTTCTCGTGGGTGACGAGGACGATCTGATCGCACTCATTGATCTGGGTCGTGTCGTCGGGAAGCAGGAAATCCTGATTGCGGTACAGGCACATCACCTTGCACCGCTCAGGGAGCTTCAATTGGTTCGCCGGACCCGCCTCGTCCTTGGTGGCGACAAAGGAGAACAGCCGCAAATCCCCCTTGATATAGGTCGAGATATCGCCCGGTCGCCAGCCGGCCACCATCTCGACTAGCGTGCGCGCGATGGTGCGGTGGGGGACGATGGTTTCGGTCAGGCCCAGCTCGAGACAGATGTGCTCGTACTCGGGATCATCGATCTTGGTAACGGCGCGATGGAAGCCGAGTGAACGGCCGACCAGGCTGGCCAGGATATTGGATTGGTCGTTATCGCTGAGACAGATCAGGAACTCCGTCTCTTGCGGCCCCACCTCGCGCAGAATCGCCGGCCTGGTGCCGTCGCCGTGGATGAATCCACAGTCGATCGATTCGGAGACCGCCTGAATACGCTCCTTGTCGCGCTCCACGATCACGACGTCGTGGCCTTCCGCAATCAGGTCCGCCGCGGTCGTGAGCGACAGCGGATTGGTACCGATCAGCGCGACCCTCATGTGTGCCCCCCTTCTTACGGCCCCCGATGTCGCCGCCGCGGACCGCCGATGCCCTCGGTTCATGCGTGCGCTGCGCGCTGCCCGGCCTCAGCTCCCGCCCGCCCGCCGGCCGAACCAAGTGGGCGGGTAGAATAGAACCAGGAACGCCACAATGTCCAAGCGCCCCGCCAGCATGTCCAGGCACAGCACGGCCTTGAGCGCCGGCGCCAGATCGGGCCCGGAAATCCCTGCCGACAAGCCGACCGTGCCCAGGGCCGACACCACCTCGAACAGGGCGTTGAGCGGATCGTACCCCATAATCACGAACGGAAGCCACGACACCACCGTCAACAGCACGAATAGCACCACCATGATGAGCGCAAGCTCGATCTCGGGTGCATCCAGCGGGCGGTTCGCCACCCGTACCTCCACCACCGCGTGGCGTGTCAGGGCCGTGCGCGCGAAGAGATGCTGCAGCAGCTTGAGCACCACCAGCAGGCGGAAGATCTTCATGCCGCCCGCCGTCGAGCCCATGTCGCCGCCCACTGCCATGGACAGGATCAGCACCAGCTTCGAACCCGGATCGAGCGCCTGGACCGGTACGGTCGAAAACCCTGTGGTCGTCTGCGCCGAGATGGCGAGGAACGGCGCATCGGCGGCAACCTTGCCCCAGTCGCGGTGGCCCGAAAGGCCCATGGTGAGAGCCAGCAGACATGAAACCAGCACGCACATTGCTGCCAGAGTACGCACTTCGCCGTCGGAGAAGAGCGCCGAAGGCCGCCCGCGCGCTGCCCGCCATAGCAAGGTGAAATTGATCGAGCCCAGGATGCATACAAGAAGAAGGACGGCGCGGAACGGCCAGCCCGCCACCTCCGCGGGGCCGGTGTCGGTGGTCGAAAATCCGCCGGTCGAAATCGCGGCCAAGCCGTGGACGACGGCTTCGAAGATGGGCGCGCCCGAAACCCACAGCACAGCGACCCCCGCAACCGTCAACCCGCAATAGACGCCGAGCACGCGGCGCGCCCGCACCCTCGTCCCGGCCACCACGTCCTCGGCTTCCGCCTCGCCGCCCGAGAGCCGCTTCGCCGCCGCGCCCGGCGCCATCACCAACGCCAGCGCCAGCACCACGATGACGAGGCCCCCATACCATTGAGTCCACGCCCGCGCGAACAGGAAGCCATGCGTCTTGCCCGCGGTGGTGGCGAGCGCCGAAAGCCCCGTCGTCGTCACCGCCGAGACCGATTCGAACAGCGCATCGAGGAAACGCGGCTCTTCCGCCATGAGCGGAAAACTGGTGGCGAGCGCGCCGGCGCCGATCGTGAGCGCGGTGACGACCAGCGCCTCGTTGACCTGAATGCCGTTTGGAGCCTCGATCCGCGCCAGTGCCGCGCCGAGCGCGCCGACGGCCACCGTGACGACGCCGTAGCGCAGCGCCAACCACGGCTCACCCAGCACGAGCGCCGCCCCTACGGGGACCGCAGTCATCACTGCGAGCGAAAGACAGAGAAAGCCAAAATACTTGAGGACCGTGCGCGGACGCACGGCATAGCCGAGAAGGGCGAGGCTGCGGGCGGGCATCAGCCCATATTAACCGTGCCGTATGGCTTACGCCATACGGCACGCACGAGCTCGGGCGCCGGAGACGCGCGGCTCGAGCGCTCGCTTTGGCTTGCCCCGCGCCCGCCTCACGGCGGACGCGGGGAAACGCAAAAAAACCTGTCCGTCTATCCGGAAATCACGGCGTGGGCCGCGTGACGTCTTGGAACGCAATCAGATTCGCGCCCCCGGTCCGGGCAATCAGCGACATCATCCGCCCGGCAAGCTCCAGCGATTTGGAGGCGGATGCCCGCGCGATCTCGGTGTTGACGCGGAAGGCGGCCGCCGGGTCCGCCCCTGACCGGCAGGTTTCGGCGCCGTTCTTCATCTGCGCCTCGGCGAAGGCCATCGCCTCCTCGTTGATCCGGGTGAGGCCGGTGACGAAGTCCAGGCCCTGCTCCAGCATAGCCTCCATGGCCTCGGCCGGATCGGACATCATCGCCTGCCATTCCGGGATGGCGGCCGCGGCGGGGCGGGAGCCATTGCCGCGGGACTTGTTATCCGAACCGTTTCGCTTCGCGGACGTCCTGGTGTCGGTCATGTCGCACCTCTTGTTCGTGGATCGTGAATCCGGCCGTGCGCCGCGCCGGGCCCTGGGCCACGGCTATGAGACGGAAACTTCCGATGCGCGGCTCGCAGTCAAAGGCCGCTCGCGGGACACCGCCGGTGACCGCGTTTGTATTCGGGAAGTGTGGCGCCAATGTGTCCGCCCAGTGACGATTTCATAACGCTGAACCCAAGATCTTGATTCGGAGCACCAAAACTTTTCTTGCGTCGACGCACGATACAGGCCCGCGCAGCTTCGCGCCGCGTCGGCTCGCTCATGCCTGGTGGACGAAAAGTCCGGCAACCAGTAGGCCAACGCGGAAAAATCCCGCCGGACTCGAGTCATGGCCCATGGTTCGCAAGATGGACCGCAAGGCGGGGTGCTGGCGCCGTTTCGGCGCGGCAAAAAAAGCCCGCGGTGTTGGCCGCGGGCGGGGGAATCCGGCGTCATGGGGGCTGCGGTGGGCGACTGCGCCGGGATCAGCCTGCCCGACCAAAGCGTTTGTCGAGCGCCCGCAGCGCGTTCACCGCGGTTGGCTTACCGCCATGCACGCGCTTTCTTGCGGGCGCGGTCCTCCCTGAAGACTTTTTCCCTCAGTATGTCCCGCTCGACGGCAAGTACGGGACCACGTCGAGGCGACTGCGCTTACCCTACGCACACTCGGTGACAGTCGGGTTACGGATGGAAAAAAATTGCGCGACCGCTTCCGTCTGCAAGATCGCGCGACATGGGTAGGCGACCTGGGCAAGGGACATCGGGCACGGGGCCTGGCTAAGGCTTCGCATCGTTGAAATCCGCTTCTCTTGCCGTGATTGGGTACAGAAAAACTTTCCGCGGCGGCGATGCCGCGGCCAAAAAGAAACACGCCCGGGGGTCTTCGCTCCCGGCCGCTCTGTGCGCGCCCCGGACGCTATGCGATGTGCGGAACGACCTTTTCCAACACCTCGCCAGCAAGCTCCTGCTGGCCGTGGCTCGCCATATCGCTGACGGAAAGCATTCCCACGATCCGCTTATTGCGGTTCAGGACCGCGAGCCGGCGGATATGCTTCTCCTCCATCACGTGAGCCGCATCGGGGAGTTCCTGATCGTCGAAGCAGAAAGTAATCTTCTGCGACATGACATCGCGTACCCTGGTCTTGGCCGGGTCGCGGCCGTCGGCCACGGCGCGGCAGCAGATATCGCGATCCGTCACCATGCCGATCAGGCGGTCGTTTTCCCCCACAGGAAGCGCGCCGATGTTCTTGTCGCGCATTTGCTTGGCGACTTCTTGAAGCGTCAGGTCGGGACTGACCCATTGGGCCTCCGGAGTCATGGCTTCGCGTACCTTCATGGTCGCCTCCTTCCTACGTTGTTTGGTTTGGGTTTCGACCGTTCGAGTGACGAATCTCGGTCGGGACCGCATCCCGTTTCAATTGCAGGACACGGGTGCGGGGTCTTGCCCCGCACCCTGTCCTTGTCCCGACACGGCCGCGGGCGCCGCCGGAGCGGCGCGAGCGATCGGGGGATGGTCGGCCGCCCCCCAGCGCATTTCCGGACCGTAGCGGTCAGGACGATGCGGGTCGGACGCGCCGCGGAAATGTCGTGAACGGAAAAAATATAGCGCAGGCGGCAGGCGGCGTTTGTGATCTGAATCAATCATCGGACGAATCCGGGACTACCGGCCCATTGCGTTAATTGCAGGTCGGGTTTGCGCGGATTCGCCGCCTCGCCGTGCGCCTTGGGCGCGGGCACCCCATCAGCGCCCGTTTTACGCCTTATTCGAGGGCGCGGACGGCGGTACGGCGCCGCGTTCCGCGTCCGCCTCGAACAGGCGTTTCAGGTCGGCGGCCGATTCATTAGCGGTTTGGATCAGTTTCTTTTCGTCGTGATAGACCGCGTGCTGGACAATCAGCGTCGCCTCGTCATGTTCGCGGAAGCGGCCCACCGTATCTTGCGCCTCCCGCGCGCTCAGGCCCACACTCGTGAGCACGTTCTCGGCGATGAGCAGGCTCGAATGCAGAGTCTCGCGCGCCAGCATCTCAACCCGAAGGTCCATGAGCCGGAAAGCATGCTGGCGGTTGCGGGCCCGCGCGAAAATGGGAAGCGAAGGGAAATGGCGGCGCACCACTTCGGCCGTACGGATCGATGCCTCTGGATCGTCGATCGCCAGCACGAAGGCCTTGGCCTTGTCCGCCTCGGCCGCGCGCAGGAGATCGAGCCTCGAGGCGTCGCCGTAATAGACCTTGCTGCCGAACCGTGCCACGAAATCGACTTGCGCCGCACTCGCCTCGATGGCGGTGAATGGGATGCCGCGGCTCCTGAGCACGCGGCCCACGATCTGCCCGACGCGGCCAAAGCCGGCGATGATCACCGGATTGGCGGGCTCGTCGATCGAATCGAAGGGCCGCACGTCCCTGACGGCGAACATGGGTGCGATCACTCGGGCATGGAATCCGAACGCCAAAGGCGTCATGACCATCGAGGCCGTCACGGCGACGATGAGGAGGTCGGCCAGTCCGCGTTCCATCGTCCCTTGGGCTGCCGCGACGGCAAACAACACGAAGGCGAACTCGCCGCCTTGTGGGAGAATGAACGCCATGTGCCGTGCGCTGCCGCGCCCCAGCCGTCCCGCCCGCCCCAGGCCGTACAAGAAAATCCCTTTCGTCCCCGCGAATCCGAGCACGACGATGGCGAGCAGGCCCGGCTCGGCCGCCATGACGCCGAAATTGGCCGACATCCCCACCGCCATGAAGAAAAGGCCCAGCAGCAGGCCCTTGAACGGCTCGATATCCGCCTGAATCTCGTGACGATATTCGGAATCGGCAAGCAGAACGCCGGCCAAGAACGCGCCCAGCGACATCGAAAGCCCTGCCATCTCCATAAGCGCGGCGGCGCCGACGACAACGAGAAGCGCGGCGGCGACGAACACCTCGTGAATTTTGGTTTCGGCGATGAGTCGGAAGAGGGGGCGCAACAGATATCGCCCACCGATCAGAACGGCGCCCAGCACCGAAGCCGCCTTGAGAACGGCGAGCATACCCGCAATCGGATCCATGGCCCCCAGGCCGCGCGTCCCCAGAAGGGGGAGCAGCGCGAGGGCCGGAATCACAGCCAAATCCTGAAACAACAAGATCGCGAACGACGC
Organism: Alphaproteobacteria bacterium; assembly: GCA_049691095.1. Taxonomy (GTDB): domain Bacteria; phylum Pseudomonadota; class Alphaproteobacteria; order DATDPM01; family DATDPM01; genus JBAVNO01. The sequence goes on from JBAVNO010000296.1 coordinate 16,351, forward strand.
GCGCCCGTGGGGCGTGGCAAGCTGATTCGCCTCCGCCAACATCGGAAGTACGAAGGCGGTGGACGACAATGCGAGGCCGAATCCGGCGACGGCCGCGCTGGCCCAGTCGAGGCCGAGCCACCGTCCCGCGGCGGCGAAGACGAGCGTGGTGCCCAGCACCTGGCCGCCGCCGAAGCCGAACACCTGTCGCCGCATGACCCATAGGCGCTGGGGCTTGAGCTCCAACCCGATGACGAACAGCAGGAACACCACCCCGAATTCGGAAACGCCAAGAATGTTGTCCGGGTCCCCGATGACGCCGAACCCCTGCGGGCCGAGCGCGACGCCCGCCGCGAGATACCCCAGAATGGCGCCGAGCCCGAGGCGCTTGAACAAGGGAACGAACAGGACCGCGGCCGCTAGGAACGAAGCAATCTGGATCAGCGAGACCATTTTGATACCTTGGCCGTCACCGGGAGCAAAGGCGCCGCACTCACTCGTCACGGCCCAACCACCTTACCCCAGCCGCGCCCGCGCCAAAACGGCCGTCGCGCCCGACGCGAGACTCGGCTCGCGCGCCGGCGCGCCCGATGCGTAGAATGCAGTATCCACGGTGGAAGTGCGACACGCGGAACCGGCAGCCGCGCGCGCATGTGGGATCACCCAAAGACCATGACAGCGTCCTGGACGTTCGAAGAGCTCCTGCGCGAGTGCGAAAGGCGCGGCGACAGGCCGGCGCTCATCCAGCTGCGCGACCACGACGTCCGCGTCCTATCCTACGCCCTGCTGGCGGAAACCGCCTTCAGCCTCGCCCGCGGCCTCGTTCGCGCCGGAGTCGTGCCAGGAGAACCGGTCGGGCTCGTCGGGCGCAACGGCCCGGCGTGGATTTTCGTGCGCCTGGCGCTGGGCCTAACGGGCGCGGTACCCGTCGCCCTCGATCCGATTTCGGGCGGCGCCGAGATCGCGGCGGCGCTTCGCATTTGCTCGTGCCGGCGCGTGTTCGCGGACGCCGAGCACATGGCGGCGCTCTCGGCGCATGACGGGCACGATGTCTTCATCCTCGAAGGCGCGCACGAGTCGCAAGAGCATCGGATGTGGTCGGACGTCATGGCGGAGCTTCCGGAATCGAGACCCTCGCCGGTTTCCGAAATGCTTCCCGGTCTCGCAGCCGACGCGCCGGCCATGATGGTGTTCACGTCGGGCACCACGGGAACGCCGAAACGGTTCCTCCTCACCTACGCCAATATTGCCGCCAATGTCCGCGCCTTGGCGGCCGAACGTCTGGTGGGCGACGGCGACCGGGTCCTGTTGCCGCTCCCGCTCCACCACGTGTATCCGCTGGTGGTGGGATTGCTGACGACGCTTCAAAGCGGCGCCGCCCTGGTCCTGCCGTCCGCGGTCACCGGTCCCGCCCTCGCATTTGCGCTGCGAACCTCGGGAGTGACCGCGATGGTGGGCGTGCCACGGCTCTATTCCGCGCTGCTCGCGTCCATCGAGGCGCGCATCCGCGCCAAAGGATGGATCGCCATCGCCACCTATGAGGGGCCGGCGCGGGGGTGCGAGGGCCTGCACAGCGCGCTCGGGCTTTCTGCCGGACGTTTCCTGTTCGCGGGGCTGAGGCGCGCGGTCTCGCCCTCGCTTCGGCTCCTGGTTTCGGGCGGCGCCAGGCTCGAGGACCGTGTGGTCACGCGCCTTGCCGCGCTCGGCTATGGAATCCGAAGCGGCTACGGCCTGGCCGAGACCGCGTCCACGTTCACCGGCAACCTGCCCGGCCGCGAGAGGCTGGGAAGCGAGGGTCGTCCGCTTGCGGGCGGAGAGCTTCGCATCGCCGCGCCCGATGCCGAAGGCGTGGGCGAGATCGCGCTTCGCGGCCCCAGCGTTTTTTCCGGCTATGTCGGCGACGACGAGGCCAATCGCGCCGCCTTCACGCCCGACGGCTGGTTCCGGACCGGCGATCTCGGCCGCGTGGACGACGGCGGGTATTTATATGTCGTGGGGCGCGCGGGGGAGCTCATCGTGCTCGGCGGCGGCAAGAAGGTCTGGCCCGAGGCGGTCGAAAAGGTCTATGGCGAAAGCCCCTTCATCGAAGAGGTCGCGGTGCTGGAATGGGCGGGCGGCCTGGTGGCCCTGGTGCGGCCCGATCTGGCGCGCCTTGGGGAATCCGCCATCACCCGCGCGGATGAGGCGATCCGCGTCGCGCTCACCGTGTCCGCCGCCAAACTCCCCTCCTACGCCAGGCTCGCCGGCTTCGCGTTGGTGCGCGAGCCGCTACCCCGCACCCGGCTGGGCAAGTTCCGGCGATTCCTGCTGCCGGCGCTTTACGACCGCGCGAGGTCGGGCGCGAGGGAAAGGTCGAAGGCCTTGACGCTGGCCGAGCTTCCGGCCCGCGACCGGGTGCTCCTCTCCGAGCCGCTCGCCCGCGGCGTCTTCGAATTCCTGGCCGCGCGGTATCGGGACGCGGGGATCTCGTTGGACACCAGCCCGCAACTCGATCTCGGCGTCGATTCCATCGAATGGATCACCCTGTCCCTCGAGCTCGAGCAACGATTCGGGCTCAGGCTCCCCGAGGATGCGCTGGCGGGAATCGCGACGGTGCGCGACCTGATCGAGGCCGCCCGGTCGGCGCGAGCGAAGGCGGCCGTCGAGACGGCCGAGATCCCAGCCGCTGTAATCGCCGCCAAAGTGGCCGCCAAAGCGGTCGACGACGAGCGCTGGCTCGCGGAGCCGCCGGCGGTCCTGGCGGCATTGGGCGCGATCCTCCACGCCCTAGATCGAATCGTCATGCGCGTCGCCTTTCGCCTGAAGACGGAAGGGATCGAGAACCTCCCCGCCCATGGCCCCGCCGTGATCGTCGCCAATCACGCGAGCGACCTCGATCCGCTGGTGATCGCCGCGGCGCTGCCTTGGGGCTTGGCGCGCCGGGCGCAATGGAGCGGCGAGGTGACGCGCCTTTTCTCCTCCGCCCTTCGGCGCGTCGTGGCGCGGGCGCTGCGAATCTTTCCCGCCGACGAGCGGGCGCCGGCCTCGACCCTGCGGCGCGCCTCGGCGGTCCTGACGCGGGACGGCTTCCTGGTGTGGTTCCCGGAGGCCTGGCGCTCGCCCGATGGTCGCCTGCAAAGATTCCTCCCCGGCATCGGCGTGCTCCTGGGCGAACACGACGCGCCCGTGATCCCGGTCCATATCGCCGGCACGTTCGAGGCCTGGCCTCGCGGCCGCCGCCTGCCCCGGCCTCGCCGGTTGCGGGTGCGGTTCGGTCCGCCTGTCCGGGCGGCCGAGCTGGTGAGGGAAGGCGAAGGCGAAACGCACGCCCAGCGCATCGCCGATGGCCTGCGCCGGCGGGTCGAACGGCTGTCGAAGGCGCCCGGCGTGGCCTGACCGGGCGACTTCACGGCGGTGGGTCACTCTCTACCCGGCAAGGCCATATTCCAGGTCCGGCGGCTGGCGCACTGCGGCTTCCCTCCCAGGCGGGCCGCGCCTGACGAAAAAACCGGGCATTTCCCGGGGGTTGCGGAGATAATGGGAAATTTTCCCACAAATTACTTTACGCCGGCCGTAACGTTCTGGTAACCATGTTCGTGGGTAAACTATCCCCGCGGCGGTCGCGGAAATCGCCCGCCGTCCATTCTGGTCTAGGGAGAAAAGAACGATGACAAATCGCCTGGTTCTGCTTGCCTCCGCCGTCGGCCTCGGCATGGGTTTGGGAACGGCCGCGTTCGTGCCGCCGGCCTTCGCGCTCGAAAACATTTGCCCGTATCAGGGGCAGCGGCAGCAGACCATGGCGCACGTGATGCACGCGAACGGCGAGAAGGTCACCGACTGGGCCCGATACCATTGCGCGAACGTGGGCAAGGTGGCGTTCAACGCCATCGGCCCCGATGATGCGCGCGCCAAGCCACTCGGCGTCATCGAGGGCGTGAGCTGGGTCCACGCGGGCGAGGCGATCACGCTCCCCGGCCAGCCGCAGCGCACCGCCCGCTACACCGGCTTCATCTACATCATCGGCCCGGGCGGCGTTTCGCCGCATCCCTTCACCCGCTGGGCCAACGACATCGCGCCGCGCTGAGGCGCGAAAGGTTTGGCAGGCGCCGGGAAAGCATCGGCGCCGTCACACACGCAAGTGGAGCCGCGGCATCAGCCGCGGCTCTCCTGTTTCGTAGGGCCGCGAACCGGAAGGCTCCACCGGCATCGCCGCGCCCGTAAGACGCGGCCACGAGACCGTTGCTCCGAAAGCGGAAGGATCGGTGGCGAGCCGCCTCAGGCGGCGAAGCCTTCGGACTCGTACTTCTCGAGCTTGGCGATGAGATAGTCCAGCGTCTCGGGGCCGATAGTCCCCAAATGCTCGAACTGAGTCAGGATCCGCTCCATGACCTTGACGCGGAAGCGGTCGCGGTCGTTAGGGCCGCCGTCATAGGCCGTCTCGTGGATGACCGATACCGCAGTGCGCACGGCTTCGAACATGGCTTCGGGCAAACCCGCCTTGGCGTAAAGCGCTTCGAGCCCGAGCGGCCCGCGGTCATGGATCAGGGTGCGCGCATTGGCCAACGGCACGCGCGCGAGCGCGGCCATCGACGCCTCGAAGAAGGCGACGTCGCCCATGCACAGCGCGCGCACGACGAGGCTCGGTGTCAAACGCCCGTTGAGGCGCAGCTGCAGGACCAGGCCTTCGACATCCTGTTCCTCGGCACCCTCCTCCAGCAGGCCCACCATCGCCCGCTCGCGGGTCTGGAGGATGACATCGGCGGCCAGACTGGGCGACAGATCGTGGTGGGCCACGAGATGCTGCCGCAACGCGTCGGACACCAGCGCCAGCAGACGTTCGGCCACCGTCACAGGCAGACGCTGGCGGTGCACCAGGGGTGTCGTCACCGACGCGCAATATCCGAAATCGTCCAGCACGCGGGCGAGCCCGCCGTCCGAGATCACGGCGCCGGAGTTGGATACGAGTTGCGCCACCACGCCCTCGCGCCCGGTGTCGATCAGCGCATTGGAAAGCGCCTCCGAGACCTCCTCGCGCGAAGCCACGGCCGTCTGCTTCGGCTCGCTGGCCTGGCGCACCAGGGCGATGAGATCGGCTTCCAGCAATACCGGCGAGCCTTCGAGGATCGGCACCGCCACCTCGTCCACGTCGTGGGACAAAGCCAGCGCCATGTCGCGCGGAAGGAACGAACAAGCCTTCAAGCTTTCGGACAGCGCCTTGCGGACCCGCACCGAGATATCGACGGTGAGGCGGCGCAGGATGTCCTCGGCGATCGCCCGTTCGCGGGGCGAGAGCGTCTTGGCCTGGAATTCGGCGGCGATCTTGGCCGCGGTGTCGGCCCGCGTCGCCTCCGAGGAGTCGGTCAAGAGCTTGTTGACGTCCGACTGAGAAAGGATACGCATCTTCCAAACCTTGGTTAACGCGCGATCGCGGCCGATGGGCCGGTCTTACCGGCGCACAGCCCTCCCGCCACGCGATTTTGCCGCCCTACCCGTTAATTCACTGTAAAGGAAACACGTTTCTTCCTTCGCGAGGCGCCATACGGCCGTATTCGAACAATGGCCGCGCACCGCTCCTTTGAGGCCGCCCGCCAGCCTGCCGGCGTCAAGCCGTGGCTAGGACTGTACTCCTATATCGAGAGCCGCCTGGGGCGCGCCGTCACACGGTCGCGGCCGCTGGGGTCGTCAGGCTCATGGTCCTTACTTCGCGCCTTGAGTCGTTCCTGAATGCCACCCGGCCGGTGCCGACCGGCCAATCGTCCATTCCGGGATTTCGACCCCTTCGCACTTCCAGGGATTGTGGACCCATGGAAACGTCAGCCCCTTGTTTGGTGGAGTACGCCACCTGGCACGTTCTTGCGCTTTGCGAATGAGACTAATCTTTGACGGAACCCGCGGTTTCCTGACATACTTGTCATGAACTTTCCGTCATCTAGGCCATAAGCCTTCGGGGGATTTATGGCACGGACCAAAGCTCTTCCGGTGCGGAGCGCGATCTTGGTCCTGGCGGTTGGGACGTTGTTCTT
>JBAVNO010000297.1:0-3511 GCA_049691095.1 Alphaproteobacteria bacterium
GCGCTCGGCCGCGATCGCCTTGGGGCCGGACCGCGCCGCCCGTTCGGCGATGGCGGCATAGAGCGCGCGCAGGCCCATGGCCTCGCCGCCCTCGGGGCGCCCGGGACGCGACTTCACGTTCCACGCCATCATGTCGAGATGCGCCCACGGGATCGCCGGCGCCACGAATTCCTGTAGGTAGAGCGCGGCGGTGATGGCCCCCGCATAGGGGCTGTCGGAGATGTTATTGAGGTCGGCGACCGCGCTTTTCAGCCCCTCGCGGTAAGGCCGCCACAAGGGGAGCCGCCACAGCGGATCGGCCGTTTCGCGGGCGTGGCGCAACAGGTCCTCGGCCAAGGCGTCGTCGTTGCAGAACAGCGCCGGGATATCGGGCCCGAGCGCCGCGCGCGCCGCGCCGGTCAAGGTCGCGCAGTCGATCAGGAGGTCGGGCTTCTCGCTCGCGGCCTCGGCCAGGGCGTCGCACAGGATGAGCCGCCCCTCGGCATCGGTGTTGCCGATCTCGACCGTCAGCCCCATCCTCGTCTTGATCACGTCGAGCGGCCGCATCGCGTTGCCCGACACGCTGTTTTCCACCGCCGGGATCAGGACCCGGAGCCGCACGTCGAGGCCGGCGTCCATGATCAGGAAGGCCAGCGCGAGCACGTGCGCCGCGCCGCCCATGTCCTTCTTCATCAGCTTCATCGCGGCGTCGTTCTTGAGGTTGAGGCCGCCCGAATCGAAACACACGCCCTTGCCGACGAGCGTGACCTTGAACGCGCCTTGCCTGCCCCAGGTAAGATCGACGAGCCGGGGCTCGCGGTCGCGCCCGCCCGCGGTCCCCCCTTGGGCCGCGCGGCCCACGGCGTGGATCATGGGGAAGTTCCGCGCCAACAGGTCGGCGCCCTTGATCACCGTGACCTTCGCTCCGTGAGCCTTGGCCAGCGTGCGGGCGGCCTCGGCCAGATCGGCCGGCCCCATGTCGGCGGTGGGCGTGTTGACGAGATCGCGCACCAGGTAAACGGCCGAAGCAGCCCGCCGCACGCGCTCCCGGTCCACGCCCGGCGGCCACTGCAGCGTGGCGAAGCGCTTATCGGGCTTCTTGTAGCGGGCGAAGACATAGCTTCCCAGCGCCCAGCCCAGGCACAATTTTTCGGCAAGCGAGCCCGCCCCGGGCGCGTCGGGGTCGAGGCGGTAATGGCCGAACGGCACCCCCACAGGCAGGCCCCCGAACGCCCAGTGCCCCTCGTTGGGGTCGTAGCCGGCCAGCACGCGCGCAAGCTCGCCCTTGCGATCGGGGATGGCGCACACCTCGCCCGGCCGGGCGGCGAAATGCGTCGCCTTCACCCACTCGGTGATCCCAGCGCGCTGGCGCGAAAGCCAGGATTTCAGGCCGGAGTCCGCGATCGGCGTCAGGGGCACGGCGGCGCGGCGCGCGCCCTTTCCCGTGAGATGGAAGTCCAAGGAAAACTCCCTTTGGAGGGACGATTTTGCGCGACTAGAATGGCAGGAACCGGGAATCGAGGAAAGGGGAGCGGGGTCCGCCTCAAGCCACCGCAGCACCGATGGCCGATATCACCCTCTATCTCGCCAACAAGAACTATTCTTCCTGGTCGCTAAGGGCGTGGCTGATGCTGCGCCAGACCGGAGAGAAGTTCGACGAAGTCGTCATCCCATTGCGCGAGCCCGCCACGCACGAGGCCATCTTGCGCTACTCCCCTTCGGGAAGATTGCCGGCGCTGCACCACGGCGAACAACAGGTCTGGGATTCGCTGGCCATCGGCGAATACCTGGCCGAGACCTTCCCCGCCGCCGCCCTGTGGCCCGAGGACCAAGGCCGGCGGGCGCTGGCGCGCTCGATCAGCGCCGAGATGCATTCGGGATTCCTCGAGATGCGCCGGACCATGCCCATGAACATGCGGAGTTCCTGCCCCGGGCGCGTCGTCACCGACCCCGTGCAAGCCGACATCAACCGCATCACCGCGATCTGGCGGGACTGCCGCACCCGTTTCGGCGCCGACGGCCCGTATCTGTTCGGGCCCTTCACCATCGCCGACGCCATGTATGCGCCGGTCGTCAGCCGGTTCCGCACCTACGGCGTCGCGTTGGAAGCTGCGCCGCGGGAATATGCGGACACGATATGGGCGTTCCCGAACCTGCAGGAATGGTTCGAGGCCGCCCGGAACGAGCCCTGGATCGTTCCCGATTTCGAGCTCTAGAGCACGGTCTTGTCGGTTGCCCCGCACGCCAAGCGCCGCGGACGTTTCCGCGCGCCGATGGTCAGCCCGCGATCAGCCCCTTCTCGCGGTAATAGCGCTCCGCCCCGGGATGCAACGGCAACAGCCTTCCCCTCAGCGCGTCGCGAAGCTGGATTTTGCGGCCCTGGGGATGGCCTCCGTCGAGATCCGCGCGCGCCTTTTCGTCCCACAGGGCTCGGGTGATGGCGTACACCGTCTCTTCCTTGACGGTCGCGGAGACGAGCCATAGGGCGCTGACGCCGAGCGTGGCGGTGGCTTTGACTCCCGGGTAGGCATCGGCCGGGATCACCGCCGGTCCGTAAAACGGATAGGCGGCCTGAATGCGCTGCGCCACATTGCCTTCGATGGGAATCACGGCGATGGCGGGCCCGCGCGAGGCGGCCGTGGAAAACAGCTCGCTCAGCCAAGCGGCCGGAGGGCCGGCGACGACGATCATGGCGTCGATGTTCCCCTTCACGAATTCGTCGACCGCGCCGGCGGGGCTGAGCCGCCAGGCCGCCACGTCCTGTTCGGTGAGCCCGGCGCCACCCAGGATCACCCGGGCGTCCAGCTCCGTGCCGGAACCCACCGCGCCGAATGACACCCGTTTTCCCCTCAGATCCTCAATGCTTTGAATCTTCGCATCCTTGCGCACCACCACATGGATGGCCTCGGTGAACAGGCTCGCCACCAGCCGGAGCGTACGCGCCGGCTTGAGACCCCGATAGGTCCATTGGCCCATGTAGCGCCAATACGCGACGTCCGCCTGCACCAAGCCGGATTCCATCGCCCCCGACATGATGAGGTCCACGTTCTCCGACGAGCCGTTCGTGGACTGGGCCACCAGGACCAGACCGGACGCCGGGCAGTCCGCGCGCCCCTGGCACAATTCGGCGCCCGTCGGACTGCTGACGGCCGACGCGATCAACCCGCCGATGGCGAAATAAGTGCCGCTTACAGGACCGGTTGCGATGCGAAGGTAGGCGGTGTCGGCGGACCACGCCGCGCCGGGCACGAGGCAGAGCGCGGCGGTAACGGCAGCGCCCTGGGCGAAGTCGCGGCGCGTGATGCCGATCTCGCCGCTGCGCCCGTGTGGAAAGGGCCGGAACGCGGCCATCAGCCCGTCCGATCCGAAACGCGAAACGATGACATGAGGACACCTCTTAGCACGATGGCCGCATCCATTTAACACCCGATGGCCTGCGAAGCGCACATTTCGTCCCTTGCGCCGCGATTTGGCGTCGATTCGCCGTCGATACGCCCGTGGCGCGAGCGTTGCGATCGCGATCTCCCGTAAC
>JBAVNO010000298.1:0-8289 GCA_049691095.1 Alphaproteobacteria bacterium
GATGCCACCTCGGCCAATACGGCGCTCCGTCAGCAATTCAAGGATGCGTCGCGCATCGGCGCGTTCCTGGGCAAGCCGGTGGTGGGCCAAATCACCGTGCGCGGCGACCAGGTCTATTTCAACGGCAAGCCGATCCTGAGCGCCGACCAGGCGGCCCTTGCCGCCGCCTGCCAGAACGTCGACCGCACGAAGCGCTAGGGCCCCGCGCCTGAACGCGACCGGTTGGGACGGGCGGCGCCGGCCCCCGCCATTGCCATCGCCCGGGCCATTGCATAAAGTCGCCCTCGACCCGCCCGCGCCCCTGCCGCATCGCAGCCAGGGCCGCAACCGGCACCAAGACTCCGCATCAAGGACCCCATGCGCCGCTCCGCCTATTTCCTGCCGACGATGAAGGAAACTCCGGCGGAGGCCCAGATCGCCTCCCACCGGCTGATGCTGCGCGCGGGCATGATCCGGCAGTCGAGCGCCGGCATCTACACCTGGCTGCCGCTGGGGCTTCGGGTGCTGCGGCGGGTCGAGCAGATCGTGCGCGAGGAACAGGACGCCGCCGGCTGCCAGGAGCTGTTGATGCCCACCATCCAGCCCGCCGAGCTGTGGCGCGAGAGCGGCCGGTACGACGATTACGGCAAGGAAATGCTGCGCATCACGGACCGGCACGACCGCGACATGCTGTACGGTCCGACCCATGAGGAAGTCATCACCGACGTCTTCAGGGCCTACGTGAAGAGCTACCGGGATCTCCCCAAGAATCTTTACCAAATTCAATGGAAGTTCCGTGACGAAGTGCGGCCCCGGTTCGGAGTTATGCGAGGCCGCGAGTTCCTGATGAAGGACAATTATTCCTTCGACCTGGACGCCGAGGGCGCGCGCCGCTCCTACGACAACATGTACGCCGCCTACCTCAAGACCTTCGCCCGGATGGGCCTCAAGACGATCCCGGTCCGCGCCAACCCGGGGGCCATCGGCGGGAACATGAGTCACGAGTTCCACATCCTGGCCGAGACCGGCGAGAGCGCGGTCTTCTACGACGCCGCCTTCGATACGATGGAGGTCTCGACCGACCCGGCCGGCCTCGAGGCCGTGCAATCGCTTTACGCCGCGGCCGACGACGAGCACGACCCCAAGGCCTGCCCGGTCCCGCTCGAGCGGCTGCGCCAGGCCCGGGGCATCGAGGTCGGGCACATCTTCTATTTCGGCACCAAATATTCGGCCCCCATGGGGGCGGTGGTGACGGGCCCGGCCGGCGAGCCCATCACGGTCGAGATGGGATCCTACGGCATCGGGGTGTCGAGGCTGGTCGGGGCCATCATCGAGGCCAGCCACGACGAGGCCGGGATCATCTGGCCCGAGAGCGTGGCCCCGTTCCGGGTCGGGATCATCAATCTCAAGGCCGGGGACGCGAAGTGCGACGAGACTAGCGACCGCCTTTACGCGGCCCTGGTCCAGTCGGGAATCGACGTGCTGTACGACGACCGCTCCGAAAGCCCGGGGGTCAAGTTCGCCGACATGGACTTGGTCGGGCTGCCCTGGCAGGTGGTGGTCGGACCCCGCGGCATCAAATCGGGGACGCTGGAGCTGAAGCAGCGCCGTGGCGGCGCCCGCGAGGAGCTGTCCGTCGACTCCTTCCTCACGCGCATCGCGGGCTAGCGATGCTGTTCTCCCCGTTCGAGCGCATGGTGGCCTTCCGCTATTTGCGGCCGCGCCGCAAGGAAGGGTTCATCTCGGTCATCGCCGGCTTTTCCCTGCTCGGGATCGGGCTCGGGGTCGCGACGCTCATCATCGTCATGTCGGTGATGAACGGGTTCCGCCAGGAGCTGCTGGACCGCATCCTCGGGCTGAACGGCCATCTCGGCGTTTCGTCCGCCGCCGGCCCGCTGACCGGCTTCGACGCCGCGGCCGCCGAGGTCCGCGCCATTCCGGGCGTGGTCCTGGTCGCCCCCATCGTCGAGGGCCAGGTCATGGCCAGCAGCGAGGGGCGGACCACCGGCGCCGTCGTGCGCGGGATCCGCCCCGAGGATTTCCGCGCCCGCAAGCTCTTGGCCTCGCACATCGTCGCCGGCTCGCTCGATGCCTTCGAGGGCGAAGACGCGGTCATCGTCGGCGACCGGCTGGCCCAGCGGCTCGGGATCGGCATCGGCGACAAGGTCACGCTGATCTCGCCCGAGGGCCGGCCCACGGCCTTCGGCACCGTGCCCAGGGTGCGCGCCTACACCATCGTCGCCACCTTCGACGTCGGCATGTACGAGTACGACAGCAGCTTCATCTACATGACCCTGCCGGCGGCCCAGGTCTATTTCCGGGTTCCGGACGCGGTGACGTCGCTCGAAGTGATGGTCGAGAACCCCGACCATCTGGGCACCATCCGCGCCGCCATCATCAGCGGACTCAACCGGCCGCTGCGGGTGCTGGACTGGCAGCAGGCGAACTCCAGCTTCTTCAACGCCATCCAGGTGGAACGGAACGTGATGTTCCTGATCCTGACCCTCATCATCGTGGTCGCCGCGTTCAACATCATCTCCAGCCTCATCATGCTGGTGAAGGACAAGGGCCAGGACATCGCCATCCTGCGCACCATGGGCGCGACCCGGGGCATGATCATGCGCATCTTCTTCTTGAGCGGCGCCAGCGTCGGCGTGGCGGGAACGCTGGCCGGCCTGGCGCTGGGCCTGGCCTTCGCCGAGAACATCGAGGTGATCCGGGGCTGGATCGAGCATCTGGTGGGGACCAATCTCTTTTCGCCGGAAATCTATTTCCTGTCCAAGCTGCCGGCCAAGGTCGACCCGGGCGAGGTGACCATGGTCGCGCTGATGGGATTGGGGCTCTCGCTCCTGGCCACGCTGTACCCGTCGTGGCGGGCGGCCCGTCTCGATCCGGTCGAGGCCCTGCGCTATGAGTGAGGCCGCGATCGAGGTCTCGGGCATCGTCCATGGCTACACCCAGGGCCCGGTGCGGCTCGAGGTGCTGCGGGGCGTGTCGCTTGCGGTTGCGCCCGGCGAGATCGTGGCCCTGGTCGGCCCGTCGGGCTCGGGCAAGTCGACGCTGCTGCACATCGCGGGACTGTTGGAACGCCCCTCCAGTGGCGAGGTCGTGATCGCCGGCACCGGCTGCAGCCACCTCTCCGATGACCGGCGCACGGCGCTCCGGCGCTCGCGGCTCGGCTTCGTCTATCAGTTCCATCATCTGCTGCCCGAATTCACGGCGCTCGAGAACGTCGTCCTGCCCCAGATGATCGCGGGCAAGCCACGGGGCCAGGCGGGCGACAAGGCGCGGGAGCTTCTGGCCCTCATGGGCCTGGCCCTGCGCTTGTCGCACCGGCCGGCCGAATTATCCGGCGGCGAGCAGCAGCGGGTCGCGATCGCGCGCGCGATGGCGAACGACCCCATGGTGCTGCTAGCCGACGAGCCGACCGGGAATCTCGATCACGCCACCGCCGAGGCCGTGTTCGGCGAGATCGTCGGCCTGGTGCGCAAGACCGGGATCGCGGCGCTGGTGGCCACCCACAATCTGGAGCTGGCCGCGCGCATGGACCGCACGGTGCGGCTCTCCGACGGGCTTCTGGAAGCGGCCTGAGGGCAAACGCGCCGCACGGGTGACAACACCCGCCGGGTGTGGAATCCTTCGCCTCAATCCCGCACGCTGTCGCAGGCACGATGCCCCACGCCGATTTCGTCCATCTTCGGGTCCATTCCGCCTATTCCCTCTCGGAAGGCGCGATCAAGATCAAGGCTCTGGCCACATTGTGCCGCGCCCATGCCATGCCGGCGGTTGCGGTCACCGACCGGTCCAATCTGTTCGGGGTGCTCGAGTTTGGACAGGCCTGCGCGGAGGTCGGCGTGCAGCCGATCGTGGGCTGCGTGCTGGGGATCGCGCGCGGGCCCGGCGCCGCGGGCGCCAACCGCGCGCCGGAGCCCGACGATCTCGTGCTTCTGGTGCAGAACGAGACCGGCTATCGCAACCTCATCAAGCTGGTGAGCCGCGCCTACCTCGCCACCGAAGTCACGGAGCGGCCGCAGGTGAGCGCGGCCGATCTGGCGGCCCACACCGAAGGCTTGATCGCGCTCACCGGCGGGCCCGGCGGGGGCGTGGGGCGGCTTCTGGGCGAGGGGCAGCTCGAGGCGGCGGAAGACTTGTTGTCGTCGCTGGCGCGGCTTTTGCCCGGGCGCCTTTACGTCGAGCTGATGCGCCATGGCCTCGAGGTCGAGAACCGGATCGAGCCCGCACTTCTCGAACTCGCCTACCGCCACGACCTTCCGTTGGTTGCCACCAACGACGTGTACTTCGCCGATGCCGGCATGTTCGAGGCCCATGACGTCTTGATCTGCATCGCCGACGGCCGGGTGCTGAGCGATCCCGACCGGCGGCGCTTCACGCCCGACCACCGGTTCAAGAGCGCGGCCGAGATGCGCGCCTTGTTCGCGGACCTGCCGGAGGCGGTGGACAACACGCTGGTGATCGCGCGTCGTTGCGCGTACCTGCCCGAGGCGCGCGAGCCGCTGCTGCCCTCCTATCCGACCGCAGGCGGCCGGGACGAGGCCGAGGAGCTGCGGGCCAACGCCACCGCCGGCCTCGCCCGCCGCCTCGAGGCCCACGTGCTCCGCCCGGGCCACAGCGAAGAGGAGCGCGAGCACGCGGTCCGGTCCTATTGGCAGCGCCTCGACTACGAGCTCGACGTGATCGCGCAGATGGGGTTCGCGGGCTACTTCCTCATCGTCGCCGACTTCATCCAATGGGCCAAGAGCCAGGGCATCCCGGTGGGGCCGGGGCGCGGATCGGGCGCCGGCTCGGTGGTGGCGTGGGCGCTCACCATCACCGATCTCGATCCTTTGCGCTGGGGGCTGCTGTTCGAGCGCTTCCTCAACCCCGAGCGCGTCAGCATGCCGGACTTCGACATCGATTTCTGCCAGGAGCGGCGCGACGAGGTCATCCGCTACGTCCAAAAGAAATACGGCCGCGACCGGGTGGCGCAGATCATCACCTTCGGGACGCTGCAAGCGCGCGCCGCGCTGCGCGACGTGGGCCGCGTCCTGCAGATGCCCTACGGGCAGGTGGACCGCATCTGCAAGCTCGTGCCCTACAACCCGGCCAATCCGATCTCGCTCGAAGAGTCGATCGCAGGCGAGCCCCAGTTGCAGAAGATGCGAGACGAAGACCCGGCTGTGGCGCGGCTCATGGACATCGCGTTGCAGCTGGAAGGGCTCTACCGCCACGCCTCGACCCATGCCGCGGGCGTGGTGATCGGCGACCGGCCGCTCGACGAGCTGGTGCCGCTCTACCGCGACCCGCGCTCCGAGATGCCGGTGACGCAGTTCGCCATGAAATATGTCGAGATGGCGGGGCTGGTGAAATTCGACTTCCTCGGCCTCAAGACTCTGACCGTCCTCGCCTTGGCGGAGGATCTCATCCGCGCCGCCGGCGGGACGATCGATCTCGGCAACCTGCCGCTCGACGATCCCGCCACCTACGAGATGCTGGGCCACGGCGAGACGGTGGGCGTGTTCCAGCTCGAAAGTTCGGGCATGCGCGACGCGCTGCGGCGGCTCCAGCCCGACCGCTTCGAGGACATCATCGCCCTGGTCGCGCTCTACCGCCCCGGGCCGATGGACAACATCCCCAAATACATCGCCTGCAAGCACGGGCAGGAGAATCCCGACTACATGGACCCGTCGCTGCACGAGATCCTCAAGGAGACCTTCGGCGTCATCATCTATCAGGAACAGGTGATGCAGATCGCCCAGGTGCTCTCGGGCTACACGCTCGGGGGCGCCGACCTTCTGCGCCGCGCCATGGGCAAGAAGATCAAGTCCGAGATGGACGCCCAGCGGCGCCATTTCGTCGATGGAGCCGTGGCCCGCGGGGTGTCCGAATCCCGCGCCTCGCACATCTTCGATCACGTCGCCAAGTTCGCGGGCTATGGCTTCAACAAGTCCCATGCCGCGGCCTATGCGCTGGTGGCCTACCAGACGGCCTACATGAAGGCCAACCACGCGCGCGCGTTCCTCGCGGCGTCCATGACCTACGACATGGGGAACACCGACAAGCTCAACGTCTACCGGCAGGAGATCGGCCGACTCGGACTGAAGCTCCTGCCGCCCGACGTCAATCGCTCCGGCGCGACCTTCACGGTCGAGCCGGTCGAGGGCGATGACCGCGGCATCCGCTACGCGCTGGCGGCGGTCAAGAACGTCGGCGCCGGAGCGATGGCGGAGCTGGTGAAGGAGCGCGAGCGGGGCGGGCCCTTCCGCGGCCTCCACGACTTCGCGCGCCGCCTCGACACCAAGGTGCTCAACAAGCGCCAGCTCGAGAGCCTGGTCTCGGCCGGGGCGTTCGACAGCCTCGATTCCAACCGTGCGCGGGTGTTCCAGTCGATCGAAAGCATGATCCGGCTCGCGGCCTCGGCGGCCGAGGCGCGGGCGAGCGGCCAGGTGAGCCTGTTCGGCGACGAGCCGGCCGGCGCGCTGCCCCAGCCCGCGGCGGCGGCCAAGGACTGGTCGCCCAGCGAGCGCCTGACGCGCGAATTCGAGTCGATCGGATTCTACCTCTCGGCCCACCCGCTCGATGCCTATGGCCACCTGCTGGCGCGGCTGGCCGTCGTGCCCAGCATCCGCTTGCCGATGCATGTGGCGACCGGCGGCAACCGGGTGCGGCTGGCCGGCATCGTCACCGGGAAACAGGAACGCACCTCGGCCCGCGGCAACCGATTCGCCTTCGTCCAGCTTTCCGACACCGGCGGCGCCTTCGAGGTGACGGTGTTCTCGGAGCTGCTGGCCTCGGCCCGCGCCCTGCTCGAGGCCGGGTCGCCGCTGCTGGTCACCGCCGAGGCCCGGCTCGAGGGCGATTCGGTGCGCCTGACGGCGCAGTCGATCGAGGCCCTGGACAAGGCCTCGGAGCATCTGGCGGGCGACATCAGGATCGTGCTGAGGGAGAGTGCCCCGGCCGGCGACGCGGTGGCGGCGCTGCGCGGCGTGATCGAGAAGCTGCCGCGCGGCAAGTGCCGGATCCATCTGGTGGTTCCGGTGCCGGGCCGGTCCCTGGGCTCGACCCGCGAGGTCGAGATCGGGCTCAAGGGCGGCTATAGCCTGTCGCCTTCCGTGCTGGCCGGTCTGCGCGAGGCGGGCGGGGTGGCTGCCGTGCACGAGCTCTAGGGTTCTGAGCCGGCCGCAATCCCAGCCGGAACAAGCCCTTGCCGGACCCGGGGCGGCCCGGCCAAAGGACTTGCCAAGACCAGGGCGGCACTGGTATCAACCACGCCACATCGCACGCGGGATCGCGGCCTTGGGGACAGAAAGCCCCCGGGGGTCGCTCCGGTGTCCGGCAGGTGCCGGACCATCTCCCGCGGAGGCTCAACCGGAGAAGGAAACGATGGCGATCCCCACATTCACCATGCGCCAGCTGTTGGAAGCTGGCGTGCATTTCGGACATCACACGCGGCGCTGGAACCCCAAGATGGGGACGTTCCTGTTCGGTGTCCGCAACGGCATCCATATCATCGACCTGCAACAGACGGTGCCCATGCTGCACCGGGCGCTGCAAGCCGCCCGCGACGTGGTGGCGGGCGGGGGCCGGGTGCTGTTCGTCGGCACCAAGCGGCAGGCGTCGATCCCGGTGTCCGAGGCGGCCAAGCGCTGCGGCCAATATTTCGTCAATTACCGTTGGCTGGGCGGCATGCTCACCAATTGGCAGACGATCTCCCAGTCGATCCATCGGCTCCGCGAGATGGAGGAGAAACTGGCGGACGAGAATCTGGGCCTCACCAAGAAGGAGGTGCTGGACCTCACCCGCGACCGCGACAAACTCGAGCGCGCGCTGGGCGGAATCAAGGAGATGGGCGGGCTCCCCGACATGTTGTTCGTCATCGACACGCTGAAGGAGCAGATCGCCATCAAGGAGGCGCAGAAGCTCGGCATTCCGGTGATCGCCATCGTCGACAGCAATTCCGATCCCACCGGCATCGCCTTTCCGGTCCCGGGCAACGACGACGCCATGCGGGCGATCGACCTTTATTGCCAGCTTTTCTCCGACGCCGTGCTCGACGGCCTGCAGCAGGAGATGATCTACGCCGGTGCCGACGTGGGTGAGGCGGCGGAAGGCGTGGTCGAGGCCCTGCCGTCGGAAGGCGAGGCGGCTGCGGCGGAACCGGGCGCCGTGACCGCCGAGGCGGGCGAGACCGCCGCGGTGGGTGAGACCGGCGCGGCGGCTGAGACCGGCGAAGGCGGCGAAGCGGCGAAGCCGGCGGCGGCTCGCCCGGCCAAGCCTCGTTCCCCCCGTGGCCCCCGCCGCGAGGCCAAGCCG
>JBAVNO010000299.1:0-2465 GCA_049691095.1 Alphaproteobacteria bacterium
TCATGTCGTCCGCCGACCGCGCCGGACCCATCGCCAGACCGGCGGCCAGCGTCACGAGGGCCAGAGCCCCGACCATTACCGCACCCAATCGCATGGGACCTCCGTTTTCGTTGCGGAGGCATTCGGCTTGCGTTCGCCTCCGGGCGTGAATGTAGGCATCAAGCCGCGCGGCCGATAATCAAAGCCGGTTCAACTCTTTGTGACCGAAGCGGAACCCAGGGGGCTCGGCTTGCCCCGGGCCGGGCGGGGGGCCTATGCTTTCCGCCGTTCCCATGCCGGAAGAATGCCAACGGAAAAGCAGGGTGCCATGAGACTTCAGGCAGCAAAACCGGCCGCCGCGCGGCCGGCGGCGGCGCGCGAGAAGGCCGGCCTTTACGAGCGCCTGGGCGGCCTCTACCCCATCGCCCGCATGGTCGACGACTTCATCGACCATCTCGTCGTCAACGAGACCTTGAACGCCAACGAGGCGGTGCTGCGGGCCCGGGACCCGACGACGCGGCCGGGGCTCAAATATCACGTGACCGCCTTCGTGGCGGAGGCCGTGGGCGGCCCGCAGGTCTACACCGGCCGCACCATGAAGGAGACCCACGTCCGCCTCAACATCAGCGGGCGCGAATGGCGGGCGATGATGGCCGACCTCGAGGCTGTCCTGTTCCGGTTCAACGTCCCCGACGCCGAGCAGCGGGAGATCGTGGCTCTCGTCGCCAGCCTCGAGCGCGACATCGTCACCAGGCCCGGGGAATAGGGCGGGCCCGGCCGCAGGTCGGCCGCAGGTGTGCCGACCGGGCGAGGATCACGCGGGGGATCGGAGAATGGTGCCGGATGAGAGATTCGAACTCCCGACCTTCGGTTTACAAAACCGCTGCTCTACCAGCTGAGCTAATCCGGCCCGTATCGGCCCGTAACGACTATATGGGCGAGTTTCGGAATCAAACCATAACTGCCCGGGCCTGTCGGCCCGCCGCGAGCCCGCGCCGGTCAGCCAGGCTTGCCCGCCGTCCCGGTTGCCGCCGCTCTCGCCGCCGTTTTCGCCGTCCGGGCCCGCCACGCGCTCAACACCACCGCCATGGCCACGAAGTTCACCAGCGTGTAGCCGGCGTTGATCGCGAACAGGGCGATGGGGTGGCCGGCGTAGATGAAGCCGTACGCCTCGGTCGTCGCGGCGAAGCCGAACCATACGATGGCGGCGACGATGATGCCGCCCCGCACCGAATCGACCTTGAGCCAGCACAGAAGTATCGCGAGCACGACCGCCTGCGCGATCGTCGCCAGGGTCCCCAGCGCATAGCTGACGCCCATCATCTCGGCCGCCCCTTCGGTCATGCGGTATCCCGACAGCGCCATCCATTGCGGCCCGAACAGGAGCGGCGAATACCACATCGCGCCGATCGCCATCCCCACGATGACGGCCACGGCGACCCCCGCCACGCTGACATCCCCGATCTTCATGCTCGTTTCCCCGTTCCCCCATGGGCGCCTTTCCCCGATGGCGCCTTCCCCAAAGACGTCGACGCGGGGCCATCGCCCCCCGCCGCGGGGGCCGATTATAGGGAGGCAGGCCCACTGGGGCTACCGTGAGGCGGCTACCGTGAGGGGCTACCGTGAGGGGCTACCGTGAGGGGCTACCGTGAGGCGGCTACCGTGAGGCGGCTACCGTGTGGCGGCTACCGGGGCAGCGCCGGCCGGTCAGCTTCGCGCCCCGCGCCGCAGCTCGTAGAGCGCGATGCCGGCGGCGACCGAGACGTTGAGGCTCTCGACGGCCCCGGATATGGGAAGGCGGACCAGGAAGTCGCAGGATTCGCGGGTGAGGCGGCGCAGACCCTTTCCTTCCGCGCCCAGCACCAGCGCGATCTTTCCCGTCAGATCCGCCTCGGCCAGCGTCTTGTCGGCCGCGGCGTCGAGCCCCGCGATCCAGAACCCGGCCCGCTTGAGAGCGGCCATCGCCTGCACCAGATTCGTCACGCGCACCAGCGGCACGATCTCCAGCGCCCCCGAGGCCGCCTTGGCCAAGACGCCGGTCTCGCCCGGCGAATGGCGCTCGGTCACCACCACCGCCGCGGCTGCGAACGCGGCGGCCGACCTCAGCACGGCGCCGACATTGTGCGGGTCTTCCACCTGGTCGAGCGCGATGACCACCGCATCGTTCTTATTTGTGGCGGCGCGGCACACGTCGTCGAGATCGACGGGCGGGAGCGGACCGGCCTCGAGCGCGATGCCTTGATGGATGACGCCCGGCGGAAGCCGGGCCGAGATTTGCTCCCGGGTGGCGATCTCGGGTCGCGGAAGGTCGGGGCGGGCCTTCGTCAGCGCCTCGAGCCGCCCGCCCAGGCCTTGCATCACTTCCTTGGTGGCCAACAGACGGCGGCAGGGCCGCTCGGAATTGGCGAGCGCCGCCAGGACGGCGTGTGCGCCGAAGATCCAGACCGGCGCGCCGGCACCTTCGCGGGGCCGCGACGGCGGGGAGC
>JBAVNO010000300.1:0-4520 GCA_049691095.1 Alphaproteobacteria bacterium
CCACCGCACGCTCCGCTGGCAAGGCGCCAAGCCCCGAACCGGCGTCCAGGCGGCGGCGCGCTCCGCCCGTTACGCACTCCTGTTCGATTGGTGCCGCAAACAAGGGGTGCTGCATCTCGTTCTCGGCCACCACGCCGACGATCAGGCGGAGACATTCCTGCTGCGGCTGTCGCGGGGAAGCGGACCGGACGGTCTGGCGGCGATGGCGGCGGTGGTCGAAGGGCCCGAGCTGCGGCTTTTGCGGCCGCTGCTTGCGGTTTCCAAGGCCCGGCTCGTGGCCACGCTCCGCGCGCGCCGGCAAGACTGGATCGAGGATCCGAGCAACGTCGATCTCGCGCACGCGCGGGTCCGCGTGCGCGCCCTGCTGCCCGGTCTTTCGGACCAGGGCATGGGGCCGCGCCGCCTGGCGGCGGCGGCGGCCTTTTTCGGGCACTCGCGGATCGCGCTCGAGGCGGCCTGCGCAAGGCTGCTGGCCGAGGCGGCGACACCGCTGCCCGAGGGTTATCTGTGGCTCGATCCGGCGCCCCTGGCGCGGGCGGACGGCGCGATTCGCCGGCGCGCGCTGTTGCAGTGCCTGCTGGCCGTATCCGGCGCGGTCTATCCCCCGCGCCTGGAACGATTGGAGCGCTTGGCGGACGAGCTCGGGCGCGGACTGGCCGCCGGGCGGACGCTTTGCGGCTGCCGCCTCGCCCCTCAGGGCGGCCGGATTCTGATCTGCCGCGAAGTGCGGGGGACGGCCCTGCCCGTGCCTGTCGCACCCGGTCAGCGGCTTGCCTGGGACGGCCGCTTCGACATCCGGTTGAAGCCACGCCCCGCGAGGATCAAGGGTGCCGCGAGAGTCAGGCGCGCCGCGGGCGCCATTGCCTGCCTCGGGGCCGAGGGATGGAAGAAAATCGTGGGCCTCGCGCCGGAGCTCAGATCCTGCGGCCTGCCTTCGTTGGTGCGGCCGACGCTGCCCGCGCTGTGGGTGGGCGACCGGGTCGCGGAAGTGCCGCACCTCGGCTATCGTGCGGAAAGCGCTCGCGAACCGGGCATCGAGTCGGTCGTCTGGAGCCCGCCGCACCCGCTCATGGGGGCGGGTTTTTCAGTTGCGGAAATGGGTTCGAACATTATCTGATAGGGCAAAGGATTTTTTGCCGCCGCAGGGGCCTTCGGATTCGGGTCTGCGGTGGCGTGTCGTCATACCCGGCACAGGCGCCGAAAGAGGTCAACGACGTGAACAATTTCAGCAAGAACCTGGCACTTTGGGTCATCATCGGGCTGCTGCTCGTGGCGCTGTTCAACCTGTTCCAGGGATCGGCGGCGCGGCCGCAGGCGTCGCTGGCGTTTTCCGACTTCCTGGCCCAGGTCGAAAATTCGCAGGTGAGCGACGTCAATATCTCCGGCAACCAGATCAGCGGCCATTTCACCGACGGACGCGCCTTCTCGACCTATGCCCCCGACGATCCCAAGCTGGTCGAGCGCCTGCACGACAAGGGCGTGAAGATCACGGCTTCGCCGAGCGACGAGTCGGTGCCGTCGCTGTTCGGCGTGCTGGTGTCCTGGTTCCCGATGCTGTTGCTGGTCGGCGTCTGGATCTTCTTCATGCGCCAAATGCAGGCCGGCGGCGGCAAGGCCATGGGCTTCGGCAAGTCGCGGGCGCGGCTTTTGACCGAAAAGGTCGGCCGCGTCACCTTCGAGGACGTGGCGGGTGTCGACGAGGCCAAGCAGGAGGTCGAGGAGATCGTCGAATTCCTCAAGGACCCCCAGAAGTTCCAGCGCCTGGGCGGCAAGATCCCGAAGGGCGTGCTGCTGGTCGGCCCGCCCGGCACCGGCAAGACGCTGCTGGCCCGCGCCATCGCCGGCGAGGCCAACGTGCCGTTTTTCACCATCTCCGGCTCCGACTTCGTCGAGATGTTCGTCGGCGTGGGCGCCAGCCGCGTCCGCGACATGTTCGAGCAGGGCAAGAAGAACGCGCCGTGCATCATCTTCATCGATGAGATCGACGCCGTCGGGCGCCACCGCGGGGCGGGTCTCGGCGGCGGCAACGACGAGCGCGAGCAGACGCTCAATCAGCTTCTGGTCGAGATGGACGGGTTCGAGGCCAACGAGGGCGTGATCCTGATCGCCGCCACCAACCGGCCCGACGTCCTCGACCCAGCGCTTCTGCGCCCGGGCCGTTTCGACCGCCAGGTGGTGGTGCCGAACCCCGACATCCTGGGCCGCGAGAAGATCCTCAAGGTGCATATGCGCAACATCCCGCTGGCGCCCGACGTGGACGCCCGGGTGATCGCGCGCGGAACGCCGGGCTTCTCCGGCGCCGATCTCGCCAATCTGGTCAACGAGGCGGCCCTGCTGGCCGCGCGCCGCAGCAAGCGCTTCGTCACCATGGCCGAGCTCGAGGACGCCAAGGACAAGGTCATGATGGGGGCGGAGCGCCGCTCCATGGTGATGACCGACGAGGAGAAGCGCCTCACCGCTTATCACGAGGCCGGCCATGCCATCGTCGCGCTTTTCGTGCCGGGCCACGATCCGCTCCACAAGGTCACGATCATCCCCCGCGGGCGGGCGCTCGGCGTCACCTTCTCGCTGCCGGAAAAGGACCGCTATTCGTGGTCGAAGCGCGAATTGGAGGCGAAGCTCGCCATGGCCTTCGGCGGCCGCGTCGCGGAAGAGCTGGTGTTCGGCCCCGAGAACGTGACCAGCGGCGCCGCCGACGACATCCGTCAGGCCACCCGGATCGCGCGGCGTATGGTGTCCGAGCTCGGCATGAGCGAGAAGCTCGGGCCGCTGCTCTACGGCGAGAACGAGGAGGAGGTCTTCCTCGGCCACTCCGTCACCCAGCGCAAGAACGTCTCCGATGCGACCGCCCAGCTCATCGACGAGGAAACCCGCCGCTTCATCGAGACGGCCGAAGCCCACGCACGCGCGATCCTGGGCGAGCATCGGGACGATCTCGACAAGGTCGCGGGCGCGTTGCTCGAGTACGAGACGCTCTCGGGCGACGAGATCAAGGCCTTGCTCCGCGGCGAACCCGTGGTGCGCCCCAGCGCCGACGACGAAACGCCCGCCAAGAAGAAGGGGCGGCGCGCGTCGGTTCCGGCCACCCGCGGCCCGAAGGAACAGAAATCGGGCGGTCTCAAGCCCGAACCGCAGCCCGGAACGTAAGCCGGCCGCTTCCGCCATCCGAGATCGGGCATGTCCGGTGCGACCCTCGAGGACACGGCCGCATTCCTGAATGAGGCCGCGAGCCGAGAGGTTTACGTGCGTCCCGTCGGCCTGCTTGCCGGCGCCGATGCAGGCCGTGGCATCGAGGCGGGCACGGCCCTGGCGCTCGCCGGCGGTCCGCTCTCCTTTCCCTTGTGCGAAATCATCGTCCGCACGCCGCAGGGACGGCGCTGCCGCCTCGTTTCCTCCGTGCTGCTTCGCGGTCTCGCCCAGGGCGGGGCCAGCCGCGCCGGGCCCCAGGGCTCGAGGATCGCGGATCTCCTCGAAAAACTGAGCGCGCCGCGCCCGGCCTTCGCCGGCCTGCCGTTGCCGGATGGGCGCGCGGAACACGCGCTTGTCATGGGAGTCCTGAACACGACCCCGGACAGCTTCTCGGACGGCGCGCGGTTTCGCGACGCCGAAACGGCGATCGCCCACGGCATCGCCATGGCGAAGGCCGGCGCCGACATCATCGACGTCGGCGGGGAATCGACGCGGCCTGGTGCCACCCCCGTGCCGGTGCAAGAAGAGATGAACCGGGTCCTGCCCGTCGTCCGCACCCTGGCCTCACGCGGGCTCACGGTTTCCATCGACACCCGCAAGGCCGAGGTCATGGGCGCCGCGCTGCAGGCTGGGGCCAAGATCGTCAACGACGTCTCCGCCCTGGGCGGCGATCCCGACAGCCTGCGGGTGGTGGCCGCACGGGGCGCATCGGCGGTGCTGATGCACATGCAGGGTGAGCCCGAGACCATGCAGAGCGACCCCCGGTACGACGATGCCGCGCTCGACGTCTTCGATTTCCTGGAACAGCGCGTCGGGGCATGCGGTGCGGCCGGCGTCGCCCCCGGGCGGCTTCTCATCGACCCCGGCATCGGGTTCGGGAAGACCAAGCGGCACAACGCCGAAATCCTGGCCTCGCTCGCGCTCTACCACGGGCTGGGCTGCGGGCTGCTGATCGGGGTGTCGCGCAAGGGCTTCGTCGCCGGCGCCAGGGGCAGCGCCCCTCCCGAGGAACGCCTCCCGGGATCGCTGTCCGCCGCCCTTCTCGCGGTCTCCCAGGGGGTGCAAGTGGTTCGCGTTCACGACGTGGCCGAGACCAGGCAGGCGCTGGACGTGTGGGACGCGGTCCATGCCCGGGCGTGACCCGGTGCGACGTATATTAGGGGCGATGTATCTTTGTTAAGGGGTGGCATGGCAGCATGGGTCAATCGAAACCGCCCCGCCGCCGCTGCGCCGCAAGCCCGCTTAGGTCGATTCCCGCTCCATATTTTTGTTAAGGTGCGCGCGCCGGATCGGAGATAATAGGCCATGGGGAAAACGCTGTTCGGGACCGA
>JBAVNO010000301.1:0-2412 GCA_049691095.1 Alphaproteobacteria bacterium
CGGTTGAGCGGCCCGGCGGCGCCGGCGCTCCAGCACGGCCTCGCGGTGCACGATGTACACGGTCGAGGAGGCGATCACGGCGGCGCCGAGCCAGGTCCAATGATCGGGCACTTCGCCGAAGACCAGGAAGCCCAGCAGCGCGGCGAAGGGCAGCCGCACGAAATCGAACGACGCCACCACCGAGATGTCGGCAACCACCAACGCCCGCGTCATGGCGAAATTTCCCATGGTCGCGACCGCCGCCAGGAAGACGAGCCACAGCATCTGCGAGGCGGTCGGCCAGCTCCAGACGAACAGCGCCGGAACGAGCGTGAGCGGCGACATCAAGAGCACCATGTAGAGCACGATCGCCGTGGGCGGCTCGGTGCGCGACAGCTCCTTGACCATCAGTCCGGCGGCGGCCATGGTCGCCGCCGACACCAGCACCAGGGTCGCCGCCAGCGTCAGCGTCCCGCTGCCCGGCCTCAAGATCACCATCGCCCCCAGAAACCCGATCGCGGTGGCCGTCCAGCGGCGCGCCCGCACGGTCTCGCCCAGGAACAGGGCGGCGCCGGCGGTGGCGAACAAGGGCGAGGTGAAGCTCAGCGCCACCGCGTCGGCAAGCGGCAGCAGGGCCAGCGCCTGAAACCACGTCAGCATGGCGAGCGCCCCCACCACCGCGCGGACCGTGAACAACCCGAACCGTTCGGTGCGAACCGCCGGCAGCCCCGAGCGCAGAAGCCACGGCGCGATGAAGACGAGCCCCAGGAAGCTGCGGAAAAAGGCGATCTCGAAGGGATGCAGCGTGAACGACAGGTTCCGGATCAGGGTCGCCAGGATGGCCATGAGCGCCGCAGCGAACACCATCCAGGCCGCGCCGCGGGTCGCCGCCGGCGCCCGGTGCGCCCGCACCTGAGCGGCGGCGATCCAACGGTCGACAGCGGGAAACGAGAGCATCCGCGCAACTTAAGACGAAACCATGGCGCGCACTAGCGCCCGCCGCGCCGGCGGCCGCGGGCGTGGCGGGCCGGACTCGTGGGCCGGTTGGGCCCAGACAATCGCCTTGCCCCGCGTCGCCGGTGTGTGCAAGTTTGGGCGCCGATGCGAGGATATTTCGGTATCGGCGTCGAAGGCGTCACCAAGTCGATGAACGCGGGCGGCCTGTTCCGCACGGCCCACGCCTTCGGAGCGAGCTTCGTCTTCACCATCGGGGCAAGATACGCGCGGGGCGAAGGCGGGCTGGCCGATACGTCGGACACGCCGGGCCAGATTCCGCTCTACGAGTTCGCGGACGCGGCCTCGCTGCGGCTCCCCCGTGACTGCCGGCTGGTGGGCGTCGAGTTCTTGGAGGACGGCGTGGAGCTCCCGACCTTCCGCCATCCGCGCGCGGCCGCCTATGTGCTGGGCCGGGAGCGCGGCAGCCTGTCGCCGGAGCTGATGGCCCTTTGCGACCACGTCGTCAAAATTCCGACAAGGTTGTGCCTCAATATCGGCATCGCGGGCGCGATCGTGATGTACGATCGCCTGCTGAGCAGTGCGCGGTTCCGGGAGCGGCCGGTCGTTCCCGACGGACCGGCGGCGGCCCTCCCGATCCACGTCTTCGGCGAGCCGGTCCTGCGCCGCCGGCCGGGAGCACAGGCGCGCGGCACTTCGGGCAGACAAAAGAATTCGGGCAACCACAGAAAAAGGAGCAGCAGGCCGTCATGACGCGAACAGAAAAGCCCCAATGGCCGGCCGCAGGGTCGGCGCTGATCGCGGTCATCACCGGTCTCGGCATCCTCGCCTTCGGATCGTCCGCGGGCGTGGCCGCCGACCCGCCCAAGGTTCTCGACACGGCGGGCGAATGGACCGGCTTCGCCGAGGGCGAGGAGGGCGCCAGGGTCTGCTATGCCGCCAGCGCGCCGACGAAGAAAGAGGGCAAGTACACGAGCCGCGGGGACGTGGCGATGCTGGTCACCCACAACATGGGGGACAAGACACGCGACGTGGTGAGCGTGGTCGCCGGTTACGAGTACAAGAAGGGCGAAGACGTGCTGGTTCAGGTCGACGAAAAGAAATTCAACCTGTTTGCCCACGAGGATCGCGCCTATGCCGCCGACGATGCGACCGACAAGGCCATGGTGGCGGCGATGAAGAAGGGATCGAAGCTGCTCGTCGTCGGCACGTCCTCGCGCGATACCCGCACCACCGATGTCTACTCCCTGTCCGGTTTCAGAAAGGCCTACGACGCCATCAGCAAGGCGTGCCCGGAGAAGGCCGCGAAGAAGGAACCCGCCGGAAAGAAGCAGACGCCTGCCAAGAAAGGCAAATAGCCCGGCCCACGGGCCTTCGCCTTCTAGCCGCCCGCCAAGGGCCCTGGGGCGGTCCGGCCTTTCGCGGCGGGCCGGGGCGGCCTATATCTAGCCGGTCATGACTTCCAAGCCTCAGATTGCC
>JBAVNO010000302.1:0-4214 GCA_049691095.1 Alphaproteobacteria bacterium
CCCCGGGCCAGCGCCTGATAGATCGCCTCCACCCCGTGGGGCGGCGCCGCGCGCTCGCCGGCCTCGCACACCCAGCCCGCGTTTCCCCGCCGCCAGCGGGTGAGCGACAGGCGCTCCACGAAGCCTGGCAACTGCGCAACGAGCGTGCGGTCGCCGCCGATCGCGAACGAGGCGCCGTCGAACACCAGCTCGTCCTGGCCTCCGACCTGGTTGACGTAGATGAGCGGCAGGCCGGTTTCCACCACCCGCTCGACGGCGACGGCGATGCGCTCGTCGGTCTTGTCCATCTCGTAGGGCGAGGCGTTGAGCGAAATGAGGATCTCGGCGCCCGATTCCAGCAGGCATTCGGGAACCTCGTTTCCCCACATGTCCTCGCAGATCATGACCCCCAGGCGCACGTCGCGGAAATTCATCGGCCCCGGATACTGGCCGGGTTGAAAGACGCGCTTCTCGTCGAAGACGCCGTAATTGGGAAGATCGTGCTTGAACCGCGTGGCGGCGATGCGCCCGCCCTCCAGCAGGAGCGAGGCGTTGTAGAGCTTTCCGTCGCTGCGCCAGGGCGCGCCCAAGATCACCGCCGGCCCGCCGTTCGCGGTGGTCCGCGCCAGCTTCTCGACCGCCGTTTCCACCGCCTTGAGGAACGCGGGCTTGAGCACCAGGTCCTCGGGCGGATAGCCGGACACCACCATCTCGGGAAACACGACGACATCGGCGCCGAGCGCCATGGCCTCCGCGCGCCAATCCGCGACCTTGCGGATATTGCCCTCGACGTCGCCGACCAAAGGGTCGGTCTGCGCGAGCGCGATGGCGAGCCGGTCGGTCATTCGGCCTTGCCCTTCGCGGCTTTGGCCTTGGCGGCGGACGCGGGGCGCTTAGTTGCGCCTTCGCTTTGGCGGGCCAGGCGCGCCTCGCGCTTGCGCACCAGGAACTCGCGCCCCGCCTTCACTACCGGCTTGCCGTCATATTCGATGATGTCCGCGGTGGCGTAGGTTTCGGCCCAGCTCTCGGGCAGGAACGATCCGGTTCCGATCATGTCGATGGGGGCGTTGGCCAGCCCCATGGCGCGGCATTTCGCCGGCCCGAAGCCCGATGAGGCCACGATGCGCACTTCCTTGAATCCCGCCTCGTCCAGCCGCTCGCGAAGCTGCCACACGGCAGCGGCCGAGACGCCGGGGCCCACCAGATGGTGCAGTTCCTCCTCGGTGCGGTAGTCGCGGATGGCGGGAAGCGCCCGGCGCTCCAGCACGGCATAGGATTCGTTCGGCCCCAGCCCCTCGATGTAGCGGCTTCCCGGCGTGTCCAGGCGGAAGGAGAGCCGGCCTTTCGCCGCGTGCTCGGGGAAACGGCGGCACACCGCGAGCGCGTCGGTGATCTCGCGGCCGAAATAATCCACCAGCACGATCAACGGCTCGTCGGGGAAGGTCTCGACGAACATCTCGGCCGCGCGCACGGTCGAGCCGGCATAGCCGATCAGCGCGTGGGGCATGGTGCCGAGCGCGCGGTCGGTGTCGAAGAAATGCGCGGTCGCCGGCGTGGCGTTGCCGATGAAGCCGATGGCGTCCGCTTCGCGCCTGGCCGCCGCCGAGCCGACGCTGGCCGCATAGGCCATCATCTCCGCCATGTCGGTCCCGGCGCAGTGGCGCGCGTCCATGGCGAGGAACGCGACCCTGGGCAGGTCCTTGCACATGATGAAGGCGTTGTAGGCGGCGACGCAGGGCGGTCCCAGTTTCTGCAGGTACAGCGTCTCGAGATCGACCAGCTCCCGCATCGAGCCCGAGACCGTCACCAGCACCTCGCCCGCCCCCACCCAGTCGCCTTCGGCGTGATAGGGATCGATGTCGAAGTGCGCGGCGCGCGAGCGCGCCACCTCGTTCAGCCAATCGACCGCCAGCCGGGGCGCAAAGATGACGGGGCGGCGCATGAACACCGCATAGGTCACGACCCGGTCGCCGAAACGGGAGACGATCTCCTTCGTTCGGGTGAAGTAATGGTCGGTCAGACTGGGTATGTCTTCGGGGCGCGGCGACATGGCGTGGCGCGCCCGACGCGGGCGCTCTGATCTCGGATGGGATTCAGACGGCGGCGGATGCGACTCTGGGCGTGGCCGCCTGACCGCGCTCCCGCTTCAGCTCCTCGGCGGTGAGGAATGCGAGCTCCAGGGCCTGGTTGGCGTTCAGCCTGGGATCGCAATGGGTGTGGTAACGGTCGCCCAGAGCCTGCTCCGTGATCGCCTGGGCGCCGCCCAGACATTCGGTCACGTCCTGGCCCGTCATCTCGATGTGGACCCCGCCGGCATAGCTCCCTTCGGCGCGATGCACGGCGAAGAACCCGCGCACCTCGTTCAGGATCTTGTCGAAGGGACGGGTCTTGTAGCCGTTCGACGACTTGATGGTGTTGGCGTGCATGGGATCGCACGACCACACCACCTTGCGTCCCGCGCGCCCGACGGCGCGAATGAGCGGCGGCAGCGCCTTCTCCACCTTCTCCGCACCCATGCGGGAGATGAGGGTGAGCCGGCCGGGCTCGTTGTCCGGATTGAGGATGTCGATCAGGCGCAGCAGCTCGTCCGGCGCGGTGTCGGGGCCGACCTTGAGGCCCAGCGGATTGCCCACGCCGCGCAGGAATTCGATATGCGCGCCCTCGGGGTTTCGCGTGCGATAGCCGACCCACAGCATGTGGGCCGAGCAGTCGTACCAGTCGCCGGTGGTGCTGTCGACGCGGGTCAGCGCCTGCTCGTACTGCAGCAACAGAGCCTCGTGCGAGGTGAAGAAATCGGTCTCGCGGATCTGCGGCGCGGTCTCGCTCGTCATGCCGCAGGCCTCCATGAACGCCAACGCGTCCGCGATGCGGTCGGCGAACGCCCGGTAGCGCTCGCCCTGGGGACTGCGCGTGACGAAACCGAGCGTCCAACGGTGCACCTGGTGAAGGTCGGCGTAGCCGCCCTGCGCGAAGGCGCGCAGCAGGTTGAGGGTGGCCGCCGACTGGTTGTAGGCCTGGACCAGCCGCTCGGGATTGGGGTTGCGCGACTCGGGCGTGAATTCCATCCCGTTGACCATGTCGCCCCTGTAGGCGGGAAGCGTGACGCCGCCTTGCGTCTCGGTGGGCTCGGAGCGGGGCTTGGCGAACTGGCCCGCCATGCGGCCCACCTTCACCACCGGACACGAGGCCCCGAAGGTCAGCACCACCGCCATCTGCAGCAGCACACGGAAGGTGTCGCGGATGTTGTCGGGATGGAACTCGGCGAACGATTCCGCGCAGTCCCCGCCTTGAAGCAGGAATGCCTTGCCCTCGCAGACCTGGGCGAGCAGCGCCTTGAGGCGCCGCGCCTCGCCCGCGAACACCAGCGGCGGGAAGCGCTTCAGCGTGGCCTCGGCGCGCGCCACCGCCTCCGGGTCCGGGTAGACCGGGACCTGGGCGATGGGTTTGCCGCGCCAACTATCGGGGGTCCATTTGCCCGCCATCTTGTCCTCGATTCGCTCTGGGCCTTGAATATTCGCGCTATCCCGGGGTTTTTCAAACGAAAAGCGCGGGCCGTGCGGCGGGCCAGAGTGCCCCCGCAGGCCGGCGTCAACACCGGGCTATTCGGCCGCGGCCTGGCCCGGGACCTTGACCCTCTCCCGCATGGTGACGAATTCCTCGGCCGCCGTCGGGTGGATACCGATGGTGGCGTCGAAATCCGCCTTCCTGGCCCCGCATTTGAGGGCCACGGCGAGACCCTGGACGATTTCGGGGGCGTCCGCTCCCAGCATGTGGCAGCCGACGACCCGCCTCGTGGCGCCGTCCACCACCAGCTTCATCAGTGTCCTTTCGTCGCGCCCGGTCAGGGTGTGCTTCAGCGGCTTGAAGCGGGAGATGTAGACATCGACGGCGTGGAACTCGGCCCGCGCCTCCGTCTCGGTCAGGCCCACGGTGCCGATGGGGGGCTGGCTGAACACCGCGCTCGGCACGTTGCGGTAATCGGGCGCGGTCGGATTGCGGTTGAACGCGGTCTCGGCGAACGCCGCGCCTTCCGCGATCGCGACCGGGGTCAGCATCATCCGATCGGTCACGTCGCCGACGGCGTAGATGTTGGGCACCGAGCTTCGCGAATATTCGTCCACCTTGACCGCGCCGGTCTCGGTCGTCTCCACGCCCGCGTCCTCGAGGCCGAGATCCTCCGTGTTGGGGACGCGCCCGGTCGCGAACATGACGGCGTCGCCCGAAATCTCCGCCCC
>JBAVNO010000303.1:0-3897 GCA_049691095.1 Alphaproteobacteria bacterium
CCGGGATTGTTGCCTTCGAGCGCGCGGGTCGCCTCTCGCATCGCGAATTCGGCGCGGCCGAGCTGGGACGGGATCTCGCCCAACTGCTCGCCCAGGCCCAGCATCACGTCGCCGAGGTCATGACGCAGCCGCTCCTGCGCCTCGGCGTCGGCGGCGAAGTCCCGCTTGCCGGGAGCAGTCTTGCCCTTTTCGTCGCCGGTTCCGCGCTCCGCGCCGCCGCCCTGCGGCGGTTGCGGCAATCCGCTCTCGCCTTGGGCCGACTCGCCCGGCGATTGGGCGCCCTCGCCTTGACGCGCGGGCGGCCCGCTCTCCGGCGGGTTCATCTCGGGGGGAAAGAATCCGGGCGGAAACAGTCCGGGCGGGAACAGCCCCGGGGGCAGAACGCTGCGCTGGGGCGGCCGTTTCGAAGCCTGGAAGCTGCGGTCGAGCAGATCCTTCTGCCGGTTGACGATGTCGCGAAGACGGGACAGCGTCTGTCTTGCCTGCTCCGACTTGGCGTCGCGGTCGGGGCGCGGGACGCGCAAATTTTCCATGACGTCCTGGAGCTTTGAGAGCGCGCGCCGCGCCGCGTCGCGGTCGCCGTTCCGCGCCAGCTCGCGCACCCGGTCCAGCATGGCCATCAGATCCTCGCGCCGCACCATCTGGCCGCCATTCGGGCCCGCCTCCATCGCCTCGCCTTCGGAGCGTTCCTCCCCGAAGCTTTGCGCCAGCGCGTCCATGTAGGCCTCCATCGCGGCGTGCAGCTCGTCCAGCAGCTTCGCCACTTCGGCGGAGTCGGCCCCGCGATCGAGCGCCTCCTGAAGCGCCTTTTCGGCATCGCGCAACGCCCGTTCCGCCACCGCCGCGCCCCCGTCCTCGAGCCGGAGCGCCGTGTCCCACAGCAACGCCTGAACCGACGGAACGGCAGAAGGATCGGGATCGAGCATGAGTCTGCCGGCGGCCGAACGCAGCGCCAGATACACCACCGTGTCGTTGTTGAACCGTTCCGGCGCGGCCCCGATCCGCGCCAAGTCTTCCGCCACTTGGCGGCGCATGCTGAGCACCAGCGCCAGTTTCTTCCGCGCCGCGATGATGTCGCGCGCCACCGGATTGGTGAACCGGCGCTCGGGCAAGGTCAGCTTCTGGGCGGCGCTGCGGCCCGTCTGTCCGGCGGCGTCAACCGCCTCCAGCCACAACGTCACCTCCAGCCCCGCCCACGGGTGGGCGCTCAGATCGTTGTAGCTGGTCAGGACCGCATCGCCCTGTCCCGGCGGTGCCGTGAGCGGCAGCGCGAGGCGGTCGCCCGGCTGTGGGGGGCCGCCGTCGGGGGGCGTGGCCGGGACCGCGAGATCGCGAATCCCCATACCGCTCGCGGTCCGGTGTTCGACGATGGCCTTGGCGGAAACCACCCCGTAATCGTCCCGGGCCCGGTAATCGAGACGCAACACGCCTCGTTCGGTGCCCGAGGGCGGGCGGGCCAGCTCGATGGTCGGCACCTTGTCCGGCACCAGGGTCACATCGAAGGCCGCCAGCTCGCGGCGGCCTTGGCGGACCGAGATGCGGCCCGTGCGCTCGATGGGGCCCGCGGCCTTGAAGCTCCGTTCGCCCACGCGCTCGAAGGCAAGGACCTTGCCGCCGATCACCAGTTCGGGTGTCCCGCGGCCGCCGTGCACCTGCGCCAGCAGCTTGCTCCCCGCCGGCACGTCCACCGCGGCGCGGCCGGCGGAATCGGTTTCGGGAACGGCCGGCGCGCCCTTTCCCGTTGCGGCCGCCGCAGCGCGCCGCAGCACCACGGGCGCAAGCCCGGTGTAGGCCGGCGGCGTGACCCACAGGTCGAGCGACACGGGGGGCGGCGCGAACGCGCTCATGTCCGGGCTTGCCGCCCGCACGATGCGCTGCCAGGCCTCGCCGCGGGCGTCGATCACCGCCAGCAGCAGCACCAGCGCCACCACGACGCGAAGGCCGTAGGGGTCGCGGCGCGTGAGGCCGCCCGCGGGCACCCCCACCTTGAGCCGCGTGACCTTCGCCAGCATCCGGCGGCGGTGGGCGCGCCAGAGGCTCCACTGCGGGGCTTCGAGGTCGGGCTCGGCCGGGTGATCCTCGAGCACCAGGAGGGGCCGGTGGGCGAGACCGCTCGCCTGTTCGAGGCGGCGGCGCGCGGCGCGGCGGTCGGGCAGCCGGACCGAGCGGACCGCGCGCACGATGAGCGCGATCATCAGGACGCCCCATATCAACAGGATGGCGGCATGGACCAAGCCCGGAAGGGAGGGCAGCAGGTCGAACAGCGCGGCCGCGAGTCCCAGCCCGGCCGTGAGGACCGCGGGCCAAAGGGCGGGCCAGAGCTGCTCCCAAAGCAAAGCGGCCTTGGCGAGGCGAAGACGGCGCCTCAACCGCGCCATCAGCCGCAGCCTCGAGCGCAGCACATAGGGTGTGCGCCGCCACAATGTCACGTCATGCCTCCTTGAGCCGCCGCGCCGTCCGTTTCGCCTGCTCCCAGTCGGGCAGGCGGTCGCGGCCCAATAGGTCTTCGTAGCCGGGCCGCGGCCGGATCACCGCGAAGCGGTCTTTTTTCACCATCACCTCGGGCACCAGGAGCCTGGCATTGTAGGTGGAGGCCATGACGGCGCCGTAAGCGCCCGCCGCCGAGATGGCGAGCAGGTCGCCGGCGGCCAAGGGGGGGAGCGTCCGCTCGCGGGCGAAGGTGTCGCCGGTTTCGCACACCGGGCCCACCACCTCGACCGCGGCAGGCGCAGCCGAGGGGTCGGGCTCTTCGACCGGACGGATGCCGTGATAGGCGTCGTAAAGCGCGGGACGGACGAGGTCGTTCATGGCCGCGTCCACGATCACGAAGCGGTGCGTGATGCCGTCCTTGAGCCGGATCACCCGCGTCACGAGAACGCCGGCCTCCGCCACCAGGTAACGGCCGGGCTCGAGCACGATCTCGCAGCCCAGATGCCCCAGCGTCTCGGCGATCATCGCCGCGTAATCGGACGGCTCCGGCGGATGCTCGTCGCGGTACGTGATGCCGAGGCCGCCGCCCAGATCGAGCCTCGCGACCCGCAGCCCGTCGGCGCGAAGCTCCGCCACCAGCCGGGCGAGCCGGCCGAAGGCGTTACGGAACGGCTCGAGCGAGGTGAGCTGCGAGCCGATGTGGACCGCAAGCCCCTGCACGTCGATCCCCGCAAGCGAGGCCGCCCGCGCGTAGGCTTCCTTGGCGTGGCCAAGGTCGATGCCGAACTTGTTCTCCGACTTGCCGGTGGCGATCTTGGCGTGGGTGTCAGTCTCGACGTCGGGATTGATGCGGAGCGCGACGGGCGCGCGCCGTCCCAGGCGCGCGGCCACCCGGTCCATGTCCACGAGCTCCGCGACCGATTCCACGTTGAGCTGAAGGATACCGGTCTCGAGCGCGAACCCGATCTCGCCTTCGGTCTTGCCCACGCCGGAGAAGACGATCTTCCCCGGCGCCACGCCGGCGGCGAGCGCAATGCGCAATTCGCCCTCGGACACCACGTCGGCGCCGGCGCCAAGCTGGGCCAGCGCATGGACGACCGCGAGGTTCGAATTGGCCTTCAGCGCGAAGCACACCAGCGGCGCCTCGCCGCCGGGTGCGCCGGCGAACGCATTCGAGAACGACGCATAGCGCGCGGCGAGCGCGGCGGTGGAATAGCAATAGAAGGGCGTGCCGACCGACTCCGCGATGGCGGGCAGCGGCACCTCCTCGGCGTTGAGAACGCCTTGCCGGTACGCGAATTCAGTCATGGGGATATTTCTTCGGGTAATCGGATTCGGAGCCCGGCGGCGGCTCGAGCGGACCCTTCTTCCCGCAAGCGGCCAAGGGCAAGGCGATCGCGGCCGCGACCGCCACCATCAGCGCCGCGGCCAGGGCCGATGCGAGGCGCGCAGGCAGCGCGCGCGAGG
>JBAVNO010000304.1:0-25601 GCA_049691095.1 Alphaproteobacteria bacterium
CCGATTCCTTCACCGGCACCATGCCGCAGGCGGCGCAGTGGATGACGGGAATGGGACAGCCCCAGTAACGCTGGCGCGAAATGCCCCAGTCGCGCAGGCGATACACGGTCGCGCCCTTGCCCTGGCCCGTTCGTTCCAGCTCGCGCGCAGCCGCGCGCTTGGCCGCCGGCACGTCGAGCCCGTCGAGAAATGCGGAATTGAACAGCACACCGTCCTCGGTGAACGCGGTATCGGCGATGGCGAACGCATCCGGCGCGACATCGCGCGGCCTGACCACCGGCCGGACCGGAAGGCCGTATCTGCGCGCGAACTCCAGGTCGCGCTGGTCGTGGGCCGGGCAGCCGAACACCGCGCCGCTGCCGTATTCCATCAGCACGAAATTGGCGACATAGACGGGAAGCGCGCCGCCCTCGACGAAGGGATGCGCGACCTCGAGCCCGGTGTCGAATCCCTTCTTCTCCGCGGTCTCGATCGCGGCCTCGCTGGTGCCCAGATGTCCGGCCTCGGCGACGAAGGCGGCCAGCGCGGCGTTTTTCTGCATCAACGCATTCGCCAGCGGATGGTCTACGGCCACCGCCACGAACGAAGCGCCGAAGATGGTGTCGGGCCGGGTGGTGAAGACCTCGATCCCATCGCCGAACCCGTCCACGGCCTTGTCCCGAAGGCGGAACCGGATATGCGCGCCCTCGGAGCGCCCGATCCAGTTCTCCTGCATGATGCGCACCTTCTCCGGCCAGCGCTCGAGGGTGCCGAGGCCCTTCAGCAGCTCGTCGGCGAAATCGGTGATGCGCAGGAACCATTGCGAAAGACGCCGGCGTTCGACGAGCGCGCCCGAACGCCAGCCGCGGCCGTCGATGACCTGCTCGTTGGCGAGCACCGTATGGTCAACCGGATCCCAATTGACCCACGACTCCTTGCGGTACGCCAGACCCGCCTTCAGGAAGTCGAGGAACATCTTCTGCTCGTGCCGGTAATAGTCGGGCGAGCAGGTGGCGAATTCCCGCGACCAATCGTAGGACAGTCCCATCGCCTTCAATTGGGCGCGCATGTTGTCGATGTTGGCGTAGGTCCATTCGGCGGGATGGATCTTGTTCTCGATCGCGGCGTTCTCGGCCGGCATGCCGAAGGCGTCCCACCCCATGGGATGCAGCACGTTGTATCCCTTCGCGCGCATGAACCGGGCCACCACGTCGCCCAGCGCGTAGTTGCGCACGTGCCCCATGTGGATGCGCCCGGAGGGATAGGGAAACATCTCGAGGACGTAATATTTCGGCCTGGCCTTGTCCTCGACCGCCTCGAAGACGCGCGACGCCGCCCATCGCGCCTGCCACTTGGCTTCGGTGTCCTTGAAATTGTACCGGCTCATGAAACGGTCACGGTGCGGCCAGTTTGCGGGAGACGAATGCGCCCTTCCGCCGGGCGAGACGCCGCCGAGTCGAACGCCGCACGGCTCGGTGGTGGTTCGGACCGCACGCCGGCTCGGCGAATTTGCGCGGTGATTTCCGCGGTTTGCGCGATCATAGCGGAAGCGCCCCTTGTGTCAAAAGGCTCACCGTAACGACCGCCTTGAGGGAGGCCGCGACAGGCGAGCCGATCGGCCCATGAAGGCGCCGAGCGCGGCGATGCCCACGGCCTCGGTTGCCTGAATGCGCCTGGCGGTGGAACCGGTGAGGCCGCCCAGCGCGTAGACCGGCACGGGCGAACGCCTCGCCAGGGCGGCGAAACGGCACGGGCCCAAGGGCCTTCGGCCGGGGTGACTCGCGGTCTCGAACACGGGGGACAGCAGGACGGCGCCCACACCCCGTCTTGCCGCAAGCACCAGGGCGCGCATCGAATGCGCCGCCGCCGTGAGGAGGCGGCCGCGCTGTCGCGCCGGCCCGCCCGTGCCTCGATGGACGGGGCCTAGCAATCGCCGTTCGCTCAGATGCAGTCCCGCGTCAACGTCATGCGCCAGAGTGGGGTCGTCGGCCACCAGCAAAACGAGGCCCCTCTCGCGGCACAGGCCGGAGAGACGAAGGGCGAGCGCGCGCCTTCGTCTCCGGTCGCGGTGACGCAGGATGAGGGCGGAGCCCTTGGGGAGGCGGGCGGCCGTCCCCAGGGGCTCGGGCAGGCGGTCCTCGTCGGTCACGAGGATGAGGGGCGGCAGCGCAACGGCGCCAACGCCCCGGCGCTTTCGGGCGCGCAAATTGAGAGAGAGCGCGACCTTTGCTAGGGTCGTGAACGTTTCGGCTTTCCCTGAGGCCTCCATGGGTCCGCGACAGTGCCATGAATGATCCCGGTCGGCAAAGACAGGCGGGCGATGCGCCGAAAGCCAGTTCGGCATCCGTTCTGAAGGAACCGGCCATCGATGTGGCGGCGAACCTGGCATCGGTCCGCGCCAGGATCGCCGGTGCCTGCACGGCGGCCGGCCGCGATCCGGCCACGGTGCGCCTGGTGGCGGTCTCGAAGCAGCAGGCGGAGACGCGGGTCCGTGCCGCGCTCGA
This sequence comes from Alphaproteobacteria bacterium, assembly GCA_049691095.1. Lineage (GTDB taxonomy): Bacteria > Pseudomonadota > Alphaproteobacteria > DATDPM01 > DATDPM01 > JBAVNO01. The sequence continues at coordinate 2,484 of JBAVNO010000304.1, forward strand.
GGCCGGCCATCGACGGTTCGGCGAAAACCGGGTGCAGGAGGCCAAAGCGCGGTGGACCACGCTGCGAAGCGAGTTTCCCGATCTCGTGCTGCACCTGATCGGGCCGCTGCAGACCAACAAGGCCGCCGATGCGGTGGCCTTTTTCCATGTGATCGAGTCGGTGGACCGGGAGAAGCTGGCCCGGTCCCTGGCCCGCGAGATGGAGCGGACGGGCCGGCGCCCCGACTGCCTCGTGCAGGTGAATACCGGCGCCGAGCCCCAGAAGGCCGGCGTCCTGCCCGAGCACGCCGACGGCTTGATCCGCGTCTGCCGCGACGAGATCGGCTTGCCCCTTACGGGGCTCATGTGCATTCCGCCGCTGGGGGAGGAGCCGTCGCCCCATTTCGCGCTTCTCGCCAAGATCGCGGCCCGTAACGGACTCTCCGAGCTCAGCATGGGCATGAGCGACGATTACGAGACCGCGGTCGCCTTCGGCGCCACCGAGGTTCGCGTCGGCACCGGAATCTTCGGCACCCGGGCCGGCTAGGGGCTTACGGCTCCACACACAACTCGGTGGCCGCGTCGGCCTTCGCCAGCACCGCGAGCAGATCGGAAAGCGCCAGGGCGACGCACCCTTCGGTGGGCGCCGGCCCCTCCTTGGTCCGATCCTTCTTTGCCACGTGAAGGAAGATGGCGCTGCCCCGTCCTGGCACCACGGGGTCGTCGTTGTACCCCACCACCACGATCAGGTCGTAGGCGCCGTCTTCGCGCCACAGCCGCTCGCAGCTCCCTGGATGGGGGAGTCGGACCGGGCGGTTGTAGTCGGGATGGGCCGGGTCGTCGCACCAGCCATCCGAACCCGAAAGGGCGGCAACGGGAAGAGCGGTCTTGGGAGGGGCGATCCGGTCGGCGCGAAAGAGCACGCGGCGTAACGGGAAACAGCCGGCGGGTGTGGCTCCGTCCCCCTCGCGCTTGTTGGTCGTGACGCCGGAGCGCCCCAGGGCGCAGGCGAAGCTTGCGCCGCCCAGACTGAGGCGCCCACGGCAGGGCTCGGGCCCGGCTTTGACCTGGATCTTCACGCTGCGGTTATAGCGGCCCCGGGGCGTGACGCCAAACCCATGGGGCTGCGTGGGTGCCGGAATCGCCCTAGCGGATCATGTCGACGTGCAGGGGATGGGGGTTCACGCCCCGCGGATTCTTGAAGTACTGGTCGAGGCCGCGCAGCATCTTCTGGGCGACGGCGGGATCGGGCTGGCTGGTTCGAACGCCGGCGGCCGCGAAGGCGCCGCTGGGGGTCCGGTTCGTGAAGGGGCGGGCCAGCGGCAGGGCGGTGACGGGTGCGGGACGCTTCGCGGTAGCCGCCGCCGCAGCGGCCGATTCGGCATCCACCGGCGTCGAGGCCTTGGCCTCATTCTCGGTGCCCGGGGCTGTGCCCAGCGCGATGTTCGGGGGCGCGGTTGTGGCGGTGGCTGGGCCGATGGGTGGCGGCTCGTTGGCGCCGACGGAGCTCAGCAGCAGCGACAATTGCTCGGTTGTCAGCTCCGGGATGCCGGGCGTGCCGGGTTGGGACAGCGCCGCGCCGCCAGGGCCGGGCGATGCGATGGCGGCGAGGCCCTGGGGCGTGGATCTGGGGAATAGTTCGCCTGGCGCGGCAACGCCCGGTTCCTCGACTGCCGCGAGGGAGGCTGCAGCGTTGGCGCCGCCGGTCGCATCGTCCGACAAGGTTTCGTGCTGCGACAGAAGCGCGAGCTGGACCTTGGTCAGCGGGTGGAGCCTGCCGCCCACCCCGGCGATGGGTTGCGGCGGTTCGTCCTGCGGGCCCGCGGCGGGCTCGATCGCCGCGATCTCGTTCTGCGGCGACGGCGCCAAAGCGGAAGACGCGATCTGCGGTCCTTCACCCTTCGCGACGTCGGGCTCACCGGTCGCGGGCACCGGCGCCGTGCCGGCAAGATACCAAGGCGTGATTCCGACGGACCCATGGGGTTTTGAATCCGGTGCGGCGCCGGCGGATTTGGCCGCGTCAGCTTGCGCCTGATCGGTCGCATTGGCGTCGCCGGGGTCCGCTGCCGCGAACTGCACCGGCTGGGTCTTGGTATCTTCGGGCTCGCCGAACAAGGCGGCGACCACGTGTTCGCCCAGGTCCTTTCCGGTCTGGTCCTCGATCACCGCATTGATGGCGGCACTCGCGAATCCAAGGCCGCCGCCCAGGATCGCGCCGCCGATCATGCGCGGGCCGGCATCGATGTGATCGCCGGTCAGCGCGCGGTAGATCGAGGAGACGATCGGGATGTGCTGCAGGGGGTTGATGATATCGAGAACGTCGTCGAAGCCGAAACCGTCGTCGCCGAACAGTCCGTGGCGGAACAGACCGTTGCTGCCGGACACCGCGGGCGTGGCCTGGGCCGCGCGGGCGAGCTCGAGGAACCCGACAGGGGCGCTCGTGCCCGCCGCAGGCGTCGGAGCCGGCAAACTCGTCGTTGCGGCCGCGGGCGCGATCGGGGCGGCGGGAGCGAACGCCGCCTGCATCGCCTGGGGGTCGCCGGGCGGCTTGCGCTCGGGAGCAGTCGCCGCCTGGGATGCGATGATGCCCTGAATGTCCACCTGCTGCCCTGCCCCGCGTCGGAGAGATGCCGTCAGAAACTGTCTTCTTAAATGCAATAACGGTGCCCAAAAAAAATCATGGGTTTTCAAGTGATTGCGGTGGGCGCAGGGGGATGGATCGAGGACATGGCGGCAACTTCTGCCGCGCGGACGGCAACGCGCCATTGCCGGCCGAAGTGGCTGGCAGAAGGCGTGGAACGGTCATGGCTGGGGGATGGCGGCGGGAAACGGCTTGAAGGACCCGGCTGCGGCCGGCCCCGGCGGGCGGTCTTAGAAGGAAAGCCTCAAGCCGGTCAGCATCGCCCAGCCGTCGGCCTCGCCCTGATCCACGGTGCGGCTATGGGTCTCGGGGCTATAGGCGAACGAAGCGATCAGGTCGACGCTGCGACCGGCCATGTAGCGGCCGGAAAGGGCGAGGTGCTCGCCCTGGACGTCGGCTTCGCGCGCAAACTGGTTCATGTCCACGCCTGAAAACCGCGACAGGCTGACCGAACCCGAATCGAACGCGTAGCTGACGTCGAAATCGTAGCCAAAGCCGCTTCGATCAGGTGCCGGAGCGCCGGGTTCCAACTGCCGTGACGTACGGACTCCGGCGCCGAGGCTCAGTCCGGAATGGCCGATCCGCCCGGTCATGGTCATGGTTTCACGGCCCACGCCGGTGAGCCCGGAAAGGGCCGACGGATCGTCGCCCCTCGAAAGGCCGGCCCCGAACAGGAGAAGGTCGGAACCCGCGCTCTCTTCCGGATCGGGCGAAAAATCGAGCCACACGCCGCCCTCGGACCTCGGGGCAAAGGCGCGTTCGCCCATGGTCCCGATCAGGTCGAGCGCCGCATCGGTGGCGAAATGCGGGCTTCGGGGCGTGAAACGAACCACGGGAAGCCCGTGGTTTGCCGAGGCGAACTGGCCCCGCGGGGTCAGGAACGTGCCCGGTCCCCCGCCTGCCCCAGGGGGAACGGGCTGTTTGGAACCGGGGGCGATGAGCACGAGGAAGGGCGAGGCGACCTTTGGCTGCGGCTCGTCCGCGATCGCGGCCGACCCGCCCGCGCAGGCCAAGATGGGGGCGGCGAAAAACCAGAGCAGGAGACGGCGTCTCGAACGTGCCGGTCTCATCGAAGGCTCCTGAACCTGCGGTTGGGCCCGCAGCAAACCCATGGCGCACGTGGCGGCGGATTCCGCGATATCGTTTGCGCCGCGGGATTTTCCAGTATTATCGGCCGAGAAAGTTTAGAGATTACGAACGTGCTTGGGCCGCAAACGGCGTTGCGGCATGGGCGACGGGAAACGGATGGATGGCAGGCGAGAAAAGCATACTACTCGTTGATGACGATGCACCCCTGCGCCAGTCGCTTGCCGAGCAATTTCATCTCCATGAGGAATTTTCGGCCTTCGAGGCGGACACGGGGCGCGCCGCCCTCGACGCGGTCAAGAAACGCCATTTCGACATCATCCTGCTCGACGTCGGTCTTCCCGACCTCGATGGACGGGAGGTGTGCCGTCTGCTTCGCAAGGCCGGCGTCTCGGCTCCGATCATCATGCTCACCGGCGCCGACACCGAGGCCGATACGATTCTAGGGCTCGAATCCGGCGCCAACGACTACGTCACCAAGCCCTTCAAGATCGGGGTTCTCCTGGCCCGCATTCGCGCCCAGCTGCGCCAGCACGAGCAGAGCGAGGATGCGGTCTTCACCATCGGGCCCTACACCTTCCGTCCCAGCGCCAAGCTGCTGGTCAATCCCGAAAAGAACATCAAGATTCGCCTGACCGAAAAGGAGACGGCGATCCTCAAGTTCCTCTACCGCGCCGGCAACCGGCCGGTGAGCCGCGACGTGCTGCTGGACGAGGTCTGGGGATACAACGCCGGGATCACGACCCATACCCTGGAAACCCACGTCTACCGGCTGCGCCAGAAGATCGAGACCGATCCCGCGGCGGCCGAGATCCTGGTGACGGAGCCAGGCGGATACCGGCTCGTTCCCTAGGTCGGTCGAGGGCCTGGACCCGCATCAATTCATTGCGTTTTCGAAATATCCTTCATGCTTCGCACGGTGCTGGGACGCACATGGGGCTCGAGGCCCCGGTTGCTCGGTCAACCCGCGCCGGAAGCCCGAAATTTTCATTGCTAAAACAAAATGAAACTTGGGAGCTGCGCGGCAGCGGCAGAATCCGTTCGCCGGACCGGCCCCTCAGAGCTCCAGGGCCACCGTCACGGACACCGGCACGTGGTCGGAGGGCATGGTCCAACCTCTTGCTTTCTTGAGGATTACTGCCGATGTCAGCCGAGGGACCAAGGGTCCGGTCACCCAGACGTGGTCGAGCCTGCGGCCGCGGTCGCTCTTCGCCCAATCGCGTGCCCGGTAGCTCCACCAACTGTATAGTCGTTGCGATTCCGGAACGAAATGCCGCACGGCATCGACGAAGCCATGGCTCCTCTGGAGCCGCGTCAGCCGCTCGACCTCGCCCGGGGTGTGGCTCACGACCTTGAGCAACTGCCGGTGCGACCAGACGTCGGTTTCGAGCGGTGCGACGTTGAGGTCGCCGGTCAGGATCAGGGGCCCGGGGCCGGTCCGGCCTGCGAACCAGGCGGCCATTTCGTCCAGGAACTGGAGTTTGTGGGCGAACTTGGCGTTCGCCTCGGGATCGGGCACGTCCCCGCCGGCCGGGACGTAGAAATTGTGAATTTCCAGGTCACTGCCGTCGCCTAGGCGCAGCGCCGCGGCCGCATGGCGGCCGTCGGCCCGCCCGCACCAGGCTCGCGAATCCAAAGGCTTGAGCGGCCGGCGCGACAGGATCGCCACCCCGCTATAGGCCTTGGTGCCCCGGATGACCATGTGCGGCAGTCCCAAAGCCGCCACCTCGCCGCGCGGGAACAGATCGTCCTCGACCTTGGTTTCCTGGAGGCAGAGAACATCAGGCTCGAGCGCGCGCACGAGGCGGGCCAACAGGCCCAGCCGCAAACGCACCGAATTGATGTTCCAGCTGACGACCCGCAACCCGCGGCTGGAGCGGGGCCGAACCTCGGGCGGGCGCATACGCGCATGGCTCGGGTGAGCGGGCTTCTCCTTGCGCGCGTCACGGCGGTCCTTGTGCGGGGGCGGTTTCGTCATGGCCGCGGCGGCGCAGCATAGGCTCCCCTCGTTCGCACAATCAAGGCGTGACGCCCGCCGACGTGAGGCGCCCACCAGCGGGGCCACCGGTCCGGGTGCGGCGTCCCGTCCCGGAACGCACACGAGGCCCAGCATATGAGGCTGGCCAAATAAGAAGGCGCCCGGTCAGGGGGGTGACCGGGCGCCGTGAAGCTCCTAACGGAGTCCGCCGCGGCAGGGGAAACCACAGCAGACGATTCGAAGCCTTTGCGGCTTCGACCGCTTCTTGACTCATAACTTAGTGCACGAGCGGGATTCCAGAAATGCACAGCATTAAAAACAGCCATGCAAATTCTGCAAAGCATGACATTGGCCCCGAATCGGCCGTTCCCGCGCCCTGTGCCCATGGCGATTGGCGGTGTCCCGCCACTATGCCATATCTCGGCCAATGGAAAACGGGGCCGACATCGGCATCGCGTTGAAGACCGCGATCGTCGCGAGCTGGTTCGCGGCGCTGTTCGTGGCCGAGCGGCTCAGCCCGGCGGATCCGCGCGCGGCACGGCGCGCCTTGCGCGAAGGGCGGTGGCGCCGGCTGGGCCGAAACGGAAGCCTGTGGCTCATCAACACAGGGCTGTCACTCCTCGTCATCCTGCCGTTGACGCAGGTCGCGGTGGCGGCGCATCTCGATTGGCGGCCGCTTTGGTGGCGGGGCTGGGCCGGGGTCGCCCTCGACGTTCTGCTGCTGGATTTCCTGATCTATTGGTGGCATCGCGCCAACCACGAGATGCCTTTCCTATGGCGGTTCCACGAGGTCCACCACCTGGACGCGACGCTCGACACCACGACGGCGGTGCGGTTCCATTTCGGCGAGGTCATGCTGTCGGCGCTCGCGCGCGCGGCGGTGGTGGTGCCGCTCGCGTTCCCGATGGCCTCCGTGCTGGCGTTCGAATCGTCGGTCCTGATGGCGGCGCTGTTCCACCATTCCAATCTGCGCCTGCCCCCCGGCTTCGAGCGGGCCCTTTCGCGCGTCGTGATCACCCCCTCGATCCACTGGGTCCATCACCATGCGGTTAGAACCGATACGGATTCGAACTACGGCACGGTGTTCAGCTTTTGGGATCCGCTGTTCGGTTCGCGCAGCCGGACCCCGAGGGCGTCCGGCATGGCCATCGGCGTCGAGGGGAAAGGCGAGGAGCCCCTTTTATCCCTGATCGCCCATCCGGCGCGGCCCGCGACCTGAAGCCGGCGGGCCGGTTTCCGGCCTCTAATTCCCGAACGGGGCCGGACGCCGGGTCGGATCGGTGAATTCGAACAGGGTGGGAGCCAGCGTCACGTCGCGCCGGCTATCGGACAAGGCGACGATGGTTTCGACGCCCTGCTGGTCCACGACTTTCCACTGTTTGAGCGCCAGGGGCTGGTCCTGAAACGTCAGGGTCAGCAGTCCGGCATCGGGATGGCGCGTGTCCCTCAGCGTGATGCGCAGCACGCTGCGGCCGCGCTCGAACTTGGTCACGGAATCGTCACCGGACAGATCGTAATTGTCGCGCACGAGGACGGCGGCCGGAGTTTCCGAAAGGCGCACGGTGCTCACCTGCCCCAGCTCCGAATCGTAATAGTGGACCAGGGTTCCGTCGGAAACGATCAGCACCGGCGTGGGCGGGTCGTATTCGATGCGCAACTTTCCGGGACGAGCGAGGTAGACCGTGCCTTCGGCCGTGGCGCCGTCCTGCGTGGACTGGAGGAACCGCGCCCTCATGGTGCGCAGGTTGTTCAGGTACTTCTCGATCCTGGCGATGTCCGCGGAGTCCTGTTTCGACCGCGGCGGCGTGGCCGCGAAGGCGGGTGGCGCGGCAACGGCGGCCAGCGAAACGAACAGCGCGGCCAAAACGGCGACGCGAAAGCGCCGTCCGCCCACACGCGAGCTCTTGGGCCCGATTGGATCCGCCATTCCTGTCCTCCGAATTGAATTAAGAAGCGAGCTCGCTCGCGTCGCGTATCAGAACCTCGCGGCGCCCGACCCGGTCGGCCCGGCTCACGACACCCTCCTGCTCCATCCGCTCGACGATGCGCGCGGCGCGGTTATAGCCGATCTGGAGGTGCCGCTGAATGAAACTGGTCGAGGCCTTGCCTTCACGCGCCACCAACGCCACCGCCTGATCGTAAAGGTCGTCGCCGGAGGAACCGTCGCTGCCGCCGTCCAGGGCGGGAGTGTCGTCTTCCTCGGTGACCGCCTCTATGTAGGTGGGCTGACCCTGGCCTTTCAAGAAATCAACCACCGCCTCGACCTCGTGATCGCGCACCAGGGGGCCGTGAATCCGCGTGATGCGGCCGCCGGCGGCCATATAGAGCATGTCGCCGTGGCCCAAAAGCTGTTCGGCCCCCTGATCGCCCAGGATGGTGCGGCTGTCGATCCGCGACGTGACCTGGAAGCTGACGCGGGTCGGGAAATTGGCCTTGATGGTGCCGGTGATGACGTCGACGGAGGGCCGCTGCGTCGCCATGATGAGATGGATCCCCGCCGCCCGCGCCATCTGGGAGAGGCGCTGGATCGCGGCCTCGATATCCTTGCCCGCAACCAGCATCAGGTCCGCCATCTCGTCCACCACCACGACGATGAGCGGCAACGGGTCGAGGTTGAGCGGCTGATCCTCGTAAACGGGACGGCCGGTCTCGGCGTCGAATCCGGTCTGCACCTTGCGCGACAGCACCTCGCCGCGTGCCCGCGCTTCGGCCACGCGCGCGTTATAGCCCGCGATATTGCGCACGCCGAGCTGCGACATGGAACGGTACCGGCTCTCCATCTCCCGCACGGTCCATTTCAGGGCCACGATCGCCTTGGTGGGTTCGGTCACCACCGGGGCGATCAGATGCGGGATCCCCTCGTAGACCGAAAGCTCGAGCATCTTGGGGTCGATCATGATGAATTTGCAGCGGTCGGGGGGCATCCGGAACAGCAGCGAAAGAATCATCGCGTTGATGGCGACCGACTTGCCCGATCCGGTCGTGCCCGCGACCAGCAGATGCGGCATCCGCGCCAGGTCCACGATCACGGGTTGACCGCCGATGTCTTTGCCCAGCACCAGCGCGAGCTCGGCCGCCGTGCGCTCGTAGGGGTGCGACGCCAGGAGGTCCCGCAGATAGACCGTCTCCCGCACGGCGTTGGGAAGCTCGATGCCGATCACGTTGCGCCCCGGCACCACCGCCACCCGGGCGGAGACGGCGCTCATCGACCTGGCGATGTCGTCGGCAAGCCCGATCACCCGGCTGGTCTTGGTTCCCGGCGCGGGCTCCAGCTCGTAGAGGGCGACCACCGGGCCGGGGCGGATCTTGACGATCTCGCCGCGAATCCCGAAATCCTCGAGCACCGATTCGAGGAGCCGCGCATTGGCGGCAAGCGCATCCTCGTCCACGTCGGCGCCGTGGGAATGGGCGGGCGGCGGCTCGAGAAGATCGAGGCCCGGCAACTGATATTCGTCGCTGGGCAGAAGATCGAGCGTACCCTGACGCGCCCTGGTGCCGCGTCTGGCCGCCGGAGCGGCGCTTGCCCGCGGCTGTTCCACCAATCCCGCCGATGCACGCCGCCGCGCCACCGCCTCCTTGCGCTCACGGCGCAGCGCAGGCTCGCGCTTGCTTCGCGGCGGGGCACCGCCCGGCGACATCCTCGCGGCAACGGCCCGCAGTCCCGCGCCCAGCCATCGCGCCGCCGCCACGCCATGGCCCAGCGCCAGTCCGGCGTTCTGGAACAGGCCACGCCATTCCGAGACGGTGAAACCCAGCGCCGCTATCCCCACCACAAACGTGAGCGCACTGCCCGCAGCCGCCAGGGTGGCGGCATCGGTGGGCGCGCCGAACTCACGCGCCCGTTCGAGGATGGCGCCGAGAAGGATCTTGCCCGCCATGCCGCCCAGGCCCGATCCGAGCGGCCAGCTTTCCTGGGCCGGGAAAGCCGAGAGCGTGGCGGCGCCGGCGGCCAGGAAAATGGGGAGCAGCGTCACCCGCAACCACGGACGGGCTATGCCTCGACCCGCCACCATCCGGCTCCCCCACCCCGCGATGAGAACCGCGAGCAGGACGCTGGCCAGCCCCATGGTCTGCAACAGGAGGTCGGCGGCGTAGGCGCCGGCAGCGCCGAGCCAGTTATGGATCGGGCCGTCGGCCGCCCGATTGAAGGACGGATCGAGGGAATCGAAACTCGCCAGCGCAAGGAGCATGGCCGCGGACGCGGCGATCAAGGCCGCGCCCAACAGCTCGGCCAGCCGGCGGCGGACGGCGCTTCCCGGGGCGGGCCACGGAACGGCAATCTTCAATGCGCTAACCCCTGACCCCGGCACCCACGCGTGCCGCTCTCCCGCCCGGGCGATCCATGCGCGGCCGGCCTCGTGCTCTCATTCCGGCGCCTCACACCGCAGTTGGGGCCGCAGGTGGGGATGAGTACAAAACATAAACGATCTTATCCACAAGCGGCTGGGAGGCGCAAGGAGCCCCGCAGGCCCCAGGCCGGAACGGCCGAAGGGGCCGGAGCGGCGGGCGCGGGGCCGAAAAGGCAGAACGGACTCGAACCGGGCCGCGGCCCGGGTTCCCCTCGGCGCCCCTCGCACCGGAGTCAGCGCCGGGGGATGTCTTCTTCCGGATTGGCGCTGATGTTGTGGATCGCCATATCGGCGCCCGCGAACTCGTCCTCGGGGGTGAGCCTGATTCCGACCAGGCGGTCGATGACGCCGTAAACGACGAATCCGCCCACGGTCGCGAACGCAACGCCGAACAGGGTTCCGGCGAGCTGCGAGGCGAACGCGACCCCGCCCATGCCGCCCAACTGCTCGAGTCCGAAGATGCCGCAGGCGACGCCACCCCAAAGCCCGCACATCCCGTGCAGCGGCCACACGCCGAGCACGTCGTCGATGTGCCACTTGGTCTGGCAGACGGTGAAGGCAGCCACGAACAGCCATCCCGCGACACCCCCGGTGATGAGCGCGCCGATCGGATGCATGACATCGGAGCCGGCGCAAATCGCCACCAATCCGGCCAGCGCGCCGTTGTGCACGAAGCCCGGGTCCTTCTGTCCGGCGACCAACGCCGAAAGAACGCCGCCCATCATGGCCATGAGCGAGTTGATGGCGACGAGGCCGCTCATCGTGGCCAGGTTCTGGGCGCTCATGACATTGAACCCGAACCACCCCACGCAAAGAACCCATGACCCCAACGCAAGGAACGGAATGTTCGATGGCGGAATGCCGACCAGCGTGCCGTCCGAGCGGTAGCGGCCCAGGCGGGCGCCCAGCGTAACGACCGCTCCCAATGCGACCCAGCCGCCCACGGCATGGACGACGACGGATCCCGCGAAATCATGGAAGGGCGCGCCGAACGTGGCCGCCATCCAGTCCTGGAAGCCGAGCCTGGTGCCCCACACCATGCCCTCGAAGCTGGGGTAAACGGCGGCGATCAGAACCACCGAGGCCATGACCTGGGGCCAGAACTTCATGCGCTCCGCCACGCCGCCGGAGACGATGGCCGGCACCGCCGCGGCGAAGGTCATCAGGAAGAAGAACCTGACCAACCCGTATCCGCTCGCGGGGAAACCGCCGCCTGCGTCGGCGCCCGACAGCACACGCGCGCTGTGGAGAAAGTCGACGCCATACGCCACGGCGTAACCGATGAAGAAATAAACGACGGTCGAGGCGGCGATATCGACCAGAATCTTCACCAGGGCGTTGACCTGGTTTTTCTTTCGTACCGTGCCCAGTTCCAGGAACGCGAACCCGCCATGCATGGCGAGCACCATCACCGCGCCCATCAAAAGGAAAAATACGTCCGCGCCCGACTTGACGGCATCCATTTGCCCCTCCCCTGCACCGGTCTGGCACCCGGCGGCGCCTTGGAGAACCGCCGGTCAAACCCTAGCGCCTGCGGGTATCAAGAACCGTGCCACGCGCGCCGCGCGGACCCTGGGACGCGAAATCGGGGAGAAAAAATGGTCCGACCCGGGAAAGGGCTCGCCTTTGCCGGGTCGGTAGCACGAAGCGGGGATCAATGAGTGATCAAGAACCGCTCGCGGTGACCAATTAATGTGCAGTCTCGGTGCCGTTCCGGCCGGGGCCGTCTAAGATCCGGCCGTGTTTCCGTACGCTCCTTGCGTCTGCTCTCGCCGTCCAAATTCACGCTTCGATTCGGTCCGGACGAAACCTTCCCGTGGCAGGGGCCGGAGAAGGGGCCCCAAGGTAAGCCCCTTCTCCGCACGCGCCCCAGGCCAGGGCTAGGTTACGGCCTCGCCGTGCAGGGCGAGGTCGAGGCCGTCCCGCTCGTCCTCGTCCGGGACGCGCAGCCCGATCACGGCGTCGATCACCTTCAAGATGATGAACGATCCGATCGCGTCGTAAACGATGGTACAGGCCACGCCATAGGCTTGGGTCAGCAGCTGGCCGGTGTTGCCTTCCAATACGCCGGCGGTCCCGCCGATCGCTTGGACTGCGAACACGCCGGTCAGCAGCGCGCCGATGATCCCGCCGATGGCATGGACGCCGAAGGCATCGAGCGAGTCGTCGTAACCCAGGGCCGGTTTCAGGCTGGTGGCGCCCCAATAACAGCCCACACCTGCGGCGGCGCCGATGAACAGGGCGCCGACGGGTCCCACGAAGCCGGAAGCCGGCGTGATGGCGACCAATCCGGCCACCGCGCCGGAGATGATGCCGAGCACGCTGGGCTTCCCGCGCAGCAGCCATTCGGCGAACATCCACGCCAGGGCGGCGGTTGCGGTGGCGATCTGGGTCACCGCCATGGCCATGCCGGCGGAGCCGTTCGCGGCCACCGCCGATCCGGCGTTGAAACCGAACCATCCGACCCACAGCAGGGACGCGCCGATCAGGCTCAGCAGCACGTTATGCGGTGCGAAGTTCTCGGTTCCCAGGCCGCGGCGCTTGCCGATCACGAGGCAGGTGACGAGCCCGGCCACGCCCGCATTGATATGGACGACCGTGCCCCCGGCGAAGTCGAGAACGCCGGCGCCTTGCAGGAAACCGCCGCCCCATACCCAATGGGCGATCGGCGAGTACACCAGCAGCGACCACGCACCCATGAACCAGAGCATCGCCGAGAACTTCATACGGTCGGCGAAGGCGCCCGTGATCAGGGCCGGGGTGATGATGGCGAAGGTCAGCTGGAAGCACATGAACACGGATTCCGGAATCGTGAGCCCCGGTGCCAATGTGTCCTTCCCCATGCCGGCGAGGAGCAGGCGATCGAGACCGCCGACATAGGAGCCGCCGGGACGGAAGGCCAGGCTGTAGCCGATGACTATCCACAGCACGGTGACGAGGCAGGTGATGGCGAAGCTCTGCATCGCGATGGTGAGCGCGTTCATCTTGCGGACCATGCCGGCGTAGAACAGGGCCAACCCCGGGATGGTCATGAGCAGCACCAGGGCCGTGGAGGTAAGCATCCACGCCGTGTCGCCGGAATTGAGAGTCGATTCCGGTGCTGGCGCCGCCGCTTCCTGCGCGAATGCGCCCCCACTGAGAAGAGCCAGCAGCACCCCCGCAACCGGCAGCGCCAAACCGGCGAACCGGCGGGACGCCAAGAACGAGACGATCTTTTTCATGTACTGTGCCTCCTAAAGCGCGCTTTCGTTGGTTTCACCGGTCCTGATCCGGACCGCCCGCCCGACATCGAGGACGAAAATCTTTCCGTCGCCGATGCGTCCCGTTCCGGCGGCCTTCTGGATCGATTCGACGCACCGCTCCAGAAGTCCGTCCGGGACCACGACCTCGATTTTCACCTTGGGCACGAAGTACACGTCGTACTCGGCCCCGCGGTAGATTTCGGTATGGCCCTTCTGCCGACCGAAACCCTTGACCTCGGAGACCGTCAGCCCCTGAACCCCGACCGTGGTAAGGGCCTCACGCACGTCATTGAGCTTGTGAGGCTTGATGATGGCCATGATGAGTTTCATTCACCGGCTCCTTCACCTGTTGCATTGCTTCCGCTCGCCTGCCGCCACGCCAACCGGGCTTAGGGCCGGAAATGGCGGACGCATTTCAATAACCGTGCCGATCGGCCGTTGGAAAAAATCCTCTAGGCAATTCAATGAATTACTTGTCTCGGATGCCGATCACCCTACCGCCCCATAGACATAAATGCCTATTGTTTGCTCAAACGCCGCAACTTGATTAATTTTTGGTCAACATGGCCTAGGTCGCGGCATGTCGGGCGGCCTGTCCACTGGGATCGAAGACAAAACGGGGCGGTCGCCTGCGGTGTGGCGGCGCGGCCTTGCCGGCCTGACGGGGATTTGTCGGGGAATTGGCCGGATCGCGGTTGCTGGCGGCAAAAGTGGACACGGGCCGGGCGGCGCGCAATCCTGGGGCGTTGGAACCCGGGGGAAGGATCGCGGTGACGCGCTACACGGCGGACGTTCTGATCGTTGGCGGCGGGTTCGTCGGCATGACGCTGGCCTCGGCGCTGTCGAAAGCCGGGTTGACGACCGTGCTGGTCGACCGGGAGAAGGCAGAGGCGAGCCTCGGCAGCCAAGCCGACGGCCGCGCCTCCGCCATCGCCTTCGGTTCCGCGCAGGTGCTCCGGGGCGTCGGCGTCTTCGAGCGCCTGGAACCCGACGCCGAGCCCATCCTCGACATCCGCGTGTCGGACCGGGACTCGCCCCTTTTCCTGCACTACGACCACCGCGAGCTTGCCGGGAGGATAAGCGCCGATGGTGTCCCGCCCTTCGGCTACATCATCGAGAACCGGCACATCCTGGCGGCGTTGCACCGGCACCTCGGCGACCTCGCGAACGTCAAGGCGATCCGCGGCGTCACCGTTAGCGAATTGACGCGGGGACCCGGCGGCGTCACGGCCTGCCTTTCGGACGGAACCGAGATCGAGGCTTCCCTGGTCGCCGCCGCCGACGGCCGCAATTCGGCATTGCGCCGCGATGCCGGGATCCCCGTCGCGAGATGGGGCTATGGCCAGACCGCGATCGTGCTCACGGTCGCCCATGAGAAGCCGCATCGGGGCGTGGCCCACGAGCGTTTCCTTCCCGCGGGCCCGTTCGCGATTCTGCCGATGCGCGGGAACCGGTCGTCCATCGTCTGGACCGAGCGCACGGAGCTGGTGCCGCCGATCCTTCGTCTCGACGAAGCGGCCTTCGCCGCGCAGCTCCACCGCCGGTTCGGCGATTTCCTGGGGCGGATCGAACCCGTCGGTCCCAGATGGTCGTATCCCTTGGGACTGCTGCACGCGGACCGGTACGTCGACGAGCGGCTGGTGCTGGTAGGCGATGCCGCCCACGCCATCCACCCCATCGCCGGGCAAGGCCTCAATCTCGGGATTCGCGACGTGGCGGCCCTGGCCGAGGTGCTGTGCGACGCCAAACGCCTTGGGCTCGACATCGGGGCGCGCGACGTGGTCGAACGCTACCAGCGCTGGCGGCGGTTCGATTCGTTCGTCCTGATTGCGGCGACGGATAGCTTGAACCGCCTGTTCTCGAACGACATCGCGCCGGTGCAGCTCGTCCGCGACATCGGGCTTGCGGCCGTCAATCGCGCGCCGCCGCTCAAACGCCTGTTCATGCGCCACGCCATGGGCATCGTAGGAGAATTGCCGCGCCTGGTGCGCGGCGAGGCGCTTTGAAAGGCCGCGCGCCTGCCGGTCAGGGGTCGCGCTTCAGGCCGCGCTCGGCCAGGGCCTGGAGATAAGCCGCCCAGGTCTCGTCGTATCGCGATCCCAACTCGTAGAGATAGTTCCAGGTATAGATGCCGGTGTCGTGGAGGTCGTCGAAATTGATGCGGATCGCGTAGTTCCCGACCGGCTCCACCTCCATGATCCCGACGTAGCGGCGGCCGGGCACGATGACTTTCTGCGAGGGATTGTGGCCCTGCACTTCCGCCGACGGGCTTTCGACGCGCAGATATTCGGCCGGGTAACGGAACGAGCGGCCGTCGTCGAAATCGATTTCCAGAACCTTGTCGGCTTTCTTCAGCCGAATCTCGCGCGGCCAGACGCGGGTGCCAAATGCCTCGCCGGCGGGCGCCATTCAGGGGCGATCCTTGGCCGGTCGCGCGTCGAGCCGCCGCGCCTCGTCCACCAGCATGATGGGGATGCCGTCGCGAATGGGATAGGCGAGCTTGGCGCTGTCGCTGATGAGCTCCTGGGCCTCGGCGTCGTACCGAAGCTCGCCCTTGGTGAGCGGGCAGACGAGCAACTCGAGAAGCTTGGGATCGATGGCGGACTTGCGTGCGGTCATGGCTGCGTTCCCCGTGACATTGGCGGCTGACGTCGGCGCTCGCGGTCGTATTTCATGCTGTGGTGCGTCGTCCTATTGCCGTGAAAAGGCGCGCGCGGCGACCTCGTGGCTCGCGATCTTGAGCAGGGCGATCAGCATCTGCCCCCGCTCCCTGCTGGTCGCGCATTCGAGCAAGGCTTGTTTCTCGTTGGGATGGAACGGGACCGCCATCGCCATCCAGGTGACCATCTCGGGGTCGGAGATCTCGGCAAGCCGGCCCCACTCGGCCCCCAGGCGGCGCCGTTTCGCAAACTTCTGGAACGCGGCGATCAAAGGCGCCCGCTCGATTGCGGCATCGTCCTCCTCGTCGAGGTCGGCGCGAAAGCGGTCCCAACGGGCCACAACCCTTCTGTAGCCCCCCTGGCCTTCGACCTCGTGCGCGACCTCGAACCGCGACAGCCCGGTCAGCACGATCTCGAAGCGACCGTCGTCGGTCTCGCGGAAAGCGGTGATTCGGCCGGCGCAGCCGACGGAATATACCGGCGGCGACTCGTCGTGTCCCTCGGCGCCCGCCTCGGCCGGCTGGATCATGCCGATGATGCGCCCGGTGCGCAGCGCGTCGTCGACCATGTTGAGATAGCGCGGCTCGAAGATGTTGAGCGGCAATACGCCCCCCGGCAGCAGCAACACGCCGGTGAGCGGGAAGATGGGGATCGTTCCCGGCAGGTCCTGCAACTCGTGGCCGGTGCGTGTCATCGGAATGGAACCGTCATGCGAAGAGAAGCGACGAAAGGCGGCGGCGTCCCGCTACGGTGAGGGGATGGGTGGGGCCCAGCGCCTCGAACACCTTGAGCAGCTGCTTGCGTGCCGCCTGCTCGTTCCATTCTCGATTGCGCTTCACGATCTCGAGCAGCTGAGTGATCGCCTCCTCGGCGTTGCCGCGACCGTAAAGAGCCGCGGCAAGGTCGAAGCGCGCCTGATGGTCGCTCGGGTCCTGCGCCAGCTTGGCCTCGAACTCGGCCGCCGCGCCGGCATCCGGTCCCTGCTCCGCGAGCTCGAGCGCGGTTCGGGCGGCGGCGATCGGGGCGGCTTGGGCGAGATCGGGCGGCAATTGGTCGAGCAGCTCTCGGGCCGCGGCCTTGTCGCCTCGCGCCACATACACGCGCACCAGCCCGGCCAGGGCCTCGGTGTTGCGCGGGTCATCCCCCAGGGCGTCGTGATAATGTCCCTCGGCTTCGTCGATCCGGCCCGCGGCCAGGGCGTCGTCTGCCAGCTTCAGCGTTTCGGCGGTCGCCGGGCCCGGCTCCTGCCCGGCCAGGCGGAGCAGGCGGTCGACGAACGACTTGATCTGGCTTTCGGGAACGGCGCCCAGGAACCCGTCCACGGGCCTGCCCTTGAAGAAAGCATAAACGGCCGGGATGGACTGGACGCGCATCTCCCGCGCCAGATCCTGGTTCTGATCGACATTGATCTTGACCAGACGCGCGGCGCCCTTGGTCGCCAGGACGGCGCGTTCCAACGCCGGCCCCAGCTGCTTGCACGGGCCGCACCACGGCGCCCAAAAATCGACCACCACAACCCGATCCCGGGACCCCTCGATGACGTCGGCCATGAAGGTGTCCGTGCTGCCATCCACGACGGCAGCGGCTTCGCCCTTGGCGGTCATGTCGAGAAGCGGTTCCATGGAAATGTCAACTCGCTGGCGGCTGCCGTGCAACCGGCTCTAAAGCCAATCTTAACCCCGGCAGGGTACACCTATAAATGGCGCGAACGCGGCCCCCTGGCAACCCTGGTACCGGAGCTGCCGCAGCCAGGCGGCCGACCGAGTTCTGCCGCGCCGCGCCTCGGCCCGAAGGACTTGCAATGGCCAGGGCTTTACTCGATTATCGGGCGCCGTCGGGAGGGGTGTCCGGCGTCTCTATGCGGGAGTAGCTCAGAGGTAGAGCATCACGTTGCCAACGTGAGGGTCGCGGGTTCAATTCCCGTCTCCCGCTCCATCTTTCTCGATCAGACCTTCTCGATCAGAATCGAAATTTGGGGCCGCAACGACGGCGTGGGGCGCGTCTAGCCCAACGCCGCGACGGTGAGCCCGCCCGCAGCGGCGGCCAACAGGAGAGCCCCCACGGCGGCGGCGAGAAGCACAAGATTCCCCGACGTCATCAACGGATTGGCAAACCGTTCGTTCGCCAGACGCGAAGGATTCCGCCGCTCGCGGCCGGCGATGATGGATAGAAAAAAGGGAGCGAACGGCAGGCTTAAGCTGATCCGGATGTTTACGGGATACGTCTGCGACCGGATTCGCTCGTCCGCGGCGCGTCGGAGCGCCGTGCGTTGCTCCGGCGTCATGCTGTCCGCGACCTCTTTCGGCATCCGCGCCAGGAGCTGGTCGGCTCCGATGCCGCTCGGCGTCGATTGGTCGGCCATGAGTGTCCCCCTTCCGGTATCACTAGTTCGCCCACGTACGGTTAAGAATTCCTTTACCAGGCATGGCGCCGCGGTCGGCAAATCGGGTAGGCTCGCCGCGGAAACGGTTCACGCTCAACCCCCTGAGACCGAAGGGCGATGCCGCGCAAAGGGGACAACCTGAAATCCCGCGTCTTGTCCGCGCTTGCGGCGCGGGCGAAAGCGGCAGGGGGCGCCGGCGCAGACGAAATCGCCGCTTTCACGAGGATTTTCTACGCCGGGCTGTCGGTGGACGATTTGCGCCGCCGCTCTGCCGACTCCCTGTTCCATTCCGCGGCCGGGATGTGGGCGTTCGCACGGCAGCGCCGGCGGGGAACGGCCAAGATCGGCGTCCATATCCTTGAAGACAAGGATCGCGGCCATGCCGCCTCACGCACGGTCATTCAGATCGTCAACGACGACATGCCGTTCCTGGTCGACTCGGTATCGGCCGAGCTCGTCCGGCGCAACGCCGTCGTTCAGCTCCTGGTGCACCCCGTTGTTCTGGTGCGGCGCGACCGCTCGGGCCGCATGCTTGCCCTTGCGGACGGATCGGCCGCCATGCCGCCGCCCGCCGGCGCACAGCCCGAATCGTTCATGCACATCGAGATCGGCGAGGTGCCGAAGGACGCGCAGGACGAGCTCAAGGCGGCGATCACCAATGTGCTCACCGACGTGCGGGTCGTGGTGGCGGACTGGAAGCCGATGGTGGCGCGCGTGGACGAGGCGCTTCTCTCCATCGACAAGACGCCGCTGCCGCTGCATTCGGCCGAGCTCGCCGAAGCGAAGGCGTTCCTGGAATGGATCCGCAACGATCATTTCACGTTTCATGGCTTGCGCAGTTACGACCTGATCACCGAGAACGGCGCTCAATTCCTGCGGCCGATCAAGGGCACGGGCCTCGGCCTGCTGCGCACGGTCTCCGAGGAGTCCGCCGCCCGTCATGAAGCGCCGCTCACTCCGGCGCTGGCCGAATTCGCGCGCCGCAAAGAGCTCCTCATTCTGGCCAAGGCGACGACACGCTCCACCGTGCATCGGGCGGTGCCGCTCGACTTCATCGGAATCCGCCGTTTCGACGAAAAGGGCGACGTGGTCGGCGAACACCGGATTCTCGGGCTCTACACCTCGATGGCATACAGCCAGAGCCCCCGCTACATCCCTCTCGTGCGTGAGAAGGTCCGGCGCGTGATCGCGCGGGCCGGTTACTCGCCCTCCAGCCACGACGGCAAGGCGCTGCTCCGTATCCTCGAGACCTATCCGCGCGACGAACTGTTCCAATGCCCGGAGGACGTCCTTTTCGATACGGCGCTCGAAATCCTCAGGCTGCACGAGCGCCCGCGGGTGGCGCTCTTCGTGCGGCAGGATCCATTCGGAAATTACGCCTCCTGCCTCGTGTTCGTGCCGCGGGACCGGTACACAACGGCCTTGCGGCTCAGGTTCCAGGACATCCTCGAACGCGCCTTCGCGGGTTCCGTGAACGCCAGCTACGTCCAGGTCTCGGACGAGATCTTGGCGCGTGTGCACGTCATCGTCTCCACCAAGCGCGGCGAGATTCCCGCTTACGATCCGGATGCGATCGAGGCCGAACTGACGGAAGCGGCCAGATCCTGGTGCGACCGTCTGCACGAAGCGTTGGCGGCGCAATCGGGCGAGGCGGCGGCTGCGGCGTTGCTCGCGCGGTACGCCGACGCGTTTCCAGCCGGATATCAAGAACGCTACGCGGCCGACGAGGCGATCTTCGACCTCTCCAAGATCGAATCGGTGCGCAAGGCAGGCGGCATCGCCATGCATCTCTACCGCCCCAAGGGTGCCGTGCCCGCGGATGTCCGACTGAAGATATATCGGGTCAAGGAGCCGGAGCCGCTGTCCGACATCCTCCCCGTGCTCGAGCACATGGGTTTTCATGTAGTGACAGAGCTTCCGTTCCCGGTCGCCGAGAAGGGAGCCGCGGAACCCGTCTGGATCCAGGAATTCGGGATGCACCCGCTGCACGGCGCGGCGGTGCATGTGGACGCGATCAAGGCGAATTTCGAGGAGTGCCTCACCCATGTGTTGTCCGGCGCGGTCGAGGACGACGGCTTCAACGCGCTCGTCGTGACGACGGGGCTGGGATGGCGCGAGGTGGTCGTGCTTCGGGCGTTGTGCAAGTACCTGCGCCAGGCCCGGATTCCGTTCAGCGAATCGTACATGCAGGAGACGCTGCTCAGGAACCCCGAGATCACCCGGAATCTCGTGGATTTGTTCCTGACGCGCTTCGATCCCCGCGACAGGGCGCGCTCGGAATCGCGGGCCGTCTCGCTCCGCGTCGCCATCGAGGAGGCGTTGGACTCGGTGGCGAGCCTGGACGAGGACCGTATCCTGCGCCGCTTCTACAATCTCGTGCAGGTGGCGCTGCGCACCAACCATTTTCAACGCGCGTCCGACGGCGAGCCGAAGCCGTATCTGTCGATCAAGTTCGACAGCCGCAACATCGACGCCCTGCCGGCGCCGCGACCCATGTTCGAGATCTTCGTCTACAGCCCAACGACCGAAGGCATCCATCTGCGCGGCGGAAAGGTGGCGCGGGGCGGCATCCGCTGGTCCGACCGGCGCGAGGATTTCCGCACCGAGATTCTGGGCCTCATGAAGGCGCAGATGGTCAAGAACGCGGTCATCGTTCCGGTGGGCTCCAAGGGCGGCTTCGTGATGAAACGGCCGCCGCCGCCTTCGGCCGGCCGCGAGGCGCTGAACGCCGAGGTCGTGGAATGCTACCGGACGCTGATTCGCGGGATGCTCGACCTGACCGACAATCTGAAAGGCAACAAGATCGTCGCTCCCAAGGACACCATCCGGTACGACGACGACGACCCGTACCTGGTGGTGGCCGCGGACAAGGGCACGGCGACGTTCTCCGATATCGCGAACGGTCTCAGCCAGGATCACGGATTCTGGCTGGGCGATGCGTTCGCGTCCGGGGGCTCGGCCGGCTACGACCACAAGAAGATGGGGATCACGGCCCGCGGCGCGTGGGAGGCCGTGAAAAGGCACTTCCGCGAGTTCGGCCGCGACATCCAGCGCGAGGATTTCACCGTGATGGGCGTGGGCGACATGTCCGGCGATGTGTTCGGCAACGGCATGCTGCTCTCCAAACACACCAAGCTGGTCGGCGCCTTCAACCATCTCCACATCTTCGCCGACCCCGATCCCGACCCGAAGACGAGTTTCGCCGAGCGCAAACGTCTTTTCGGGCTCGCGCGCTCGTCGTGGACGGATTACCGGCAGGAGCTGATCTCCAAGGGCGGCGGCGTGTTCGACCGCAAGGCCAAGGGCATCAAACTGACGCCGCAGATGAAGGAGCGCTTCGGGATCGCGGGCGAAAGCGTGACGCCGAGCGCGCTCGTCCAAGCCATGCTGTGCGCCAACGTCGACCTGCTGTGGTTCGGCGGCATCGGCACCTTCGTGCGCGCCACCCACGAAACCGACGCCGAGGTGGGTGACCGGGCGAATGATGCGGTTCGGGTCAAGGCGCGCGATCTGCGTTGCCGCGTAGTGGGAGAGGGCGCCAACCTGGGCGTCACCCAGGCGGCGCGAACCGAGTATGCGCTGCTGGCAGGCCGGATCAACACCGACGCCATCGACAACTCCGGCGGCGTCGATTGCTCCGACCACGAGGTCAATATCAAGATCCTGCTCAATGACCTGGTCGCCCGCGGCGATCTTGCGCGGCGCCGGCGCGACGCGCTGTTGCGCCAGATGACCGACGAGGTCGCGGACCTGGTGCTGCGCGACAATTATCTTCAGACCCAGGCGATTTCGGTGGACGCCGCTCGGGGCGTCGCGATTCTCGACCAGAGCGCCCACCTCATGCGCACGTTGGAGCGGCAGGGAAAGCTGGACCGGACGCTCGAATACCTGCCCGACGACGAGATCCTGGCCGAACGGCTGGCGCTGAAACGCGGCCTTATGCGTCCCGAGATCGCGGTTCTGCTGGCCTATGCGAAGATCTCGCTCTACAGCGAACTCGTGGAAACCGACCTTCCGGACGATCCGCTTCTCGTTCAGGACCTCGTCCGGTACTTCCCCGGACCGCTGCAGAAAAAATACGGTCGCGCGATCGAGCGCCACCGGCTGCGGCGAGAGATCATCGCCACCTCGGTCGCCAACAGCCTGGTCAACCGGGTGGGCGCGGCGTTCGTCAACGAGATGAAGGAGCGTACCGGCATGGACGCGGCCGAGACCGCGCGCGCCTACGCCATCACCCGTGACGTGTTCCAGCTCCGCGACTTGTGGTCCGGGATCGAGGCGCTGGATAACAAGGTGGCGGCGGCGGACCAGACGGCGATGCTGAACGACATCATGCGCCTCGTCGACCATTCCACGCTTTGGTTTCTGACTCACGGTGCGCGGCCGCTCGACATCACGGCGATCTGCGCCACCTTCTCGCCCGCGGTTGCATCGTTGCGCGCCAGGCTCGGCGACATCGTGGCGCCGACGGAGCGCTCCGCGCTCGATCGCCGCACCAAGGAATTGATGGAGAAGAAGGTTCCCGAGCCGATCGCGCGCACGATCGCCGCCCTCGACCCTCTCGAATCCGCCCTCGATATCGTGCGAATCGCCGACAAGGCGAAACTGGAGGTGGACCGGATCGGGCGCCTCTACTTTGCCATCGGCATGCGATTCGGCATCGACCGGCTGCGCGACGGCGCCGAAGCGATGGTTACCGACTCGCCGTGGCAGCGCCAGGCCATCGCCGCCATCGTCGGCGACCTGTACGGACATCAGCGAGACCTGACCACCGCCGTGCTCGCGAGCGCAGGCGAAAAG
>JBAVNO010000305.1:0-3051 GCA_049691095.1 Alphaproteobacteria bacterium
CGGCCGCGGCGACGAAGATGGCGAAGAAGATGGCCGTGCTGGCGGCATAGCCCAGATTCATCGTCATGGAGAGGGCGTCCCCGCCGGTCTCGCCCAGCGTGGTGGCGCCGATCTTGATGATCCAAAAAGCCAGGGCGACTTCGGGAACCTTGCTCAAGCCGATCTCCGAAACCCTGGTCATACCGCCGCCTCTCCATGATTCGACATCGGGCGGAACGCGAAGCTGCCGCGCATCCGTCCCCATTCATTCAACATACCGATCATTAAGAATACGGTCCAAATGTGGCGGCAGTTGGCCCTTGAATCGGGAAAGGCCCCTGGCCGCCGGGGGACCGTTTACCCTGTTTGGCGGACTGGGGAAATCGCGCCCGCGGGTATTTATGCGTTCACGGCCTGGATTGCCATGGGCGCTCCACGTTCACCGGGAGCATCTTCACCCGCGAAAATGACTTTGAGTTAGGGTGCGATGCGCTGGCCAAGCTAAGCTACCCCGGCTCGTAGCGTCTGCCACGACGCTAACTATGGCATGAGGGCCGTCTATGGCTAAGAAAGTCGTATCCGTCATCAACGCGTTTGCGCTGTTCATCGCGGCGGGGCTTTGGTTCTACGCTTCATTGCTTCCGGTACCTGACGACCTGGACGCATTCATAGGCGCACTTCAACACATTTCTAGTATCAATGCGTGGGCGGCAGGCGCTGCCGGTATCGCGGCCGTCGGCACCGCAATCTTACTCATATTGGATAGGGGCGGACGTTAAACCGACCCCGTATAGTTTACGGTGACTTCCTCAGCACCCACGCACTGACCGCACGAATGCCAAGGGCGCCATTGACGGCTTCACGTTGAAGCTGTGGGCGTGATGTATCACGTGATACTTACCTGCGGTTGTTCGGCCGGGCTTCCGGTAGCGGATGCGGCATTCGCGGCGCGAGCTGCTGGAATTTTGCGGTGCTGGACATAGGCCATTCTCAAGCGAACGCAATGAATTTGCGTTATAAATTTGACTTGTTGGCGGTGTAACCCTTGGATGGTTTGGTTTTGGGAGGTGGGCATGCGGTTTCTTATGGCGCTAATACTCCTATCCGTCGCTTCGCCAGCAATCGCGGATGCACAGCAAAACCCGGCCGAACGCATCACCTGTGAAAACCCGAGGGGCTCGCGGGTACAGTACGCGAATAACCCAATTAGCCCCCCGGACCAGTATCAGAAATTCGTTGTTGCTGACGACGCCATCGATGGCCTGCGCGTAGAAATCACGTTTTCGCAATCAGGAACCGAAGCAAGCCTTGTTATGTACGGCAATAAAAACACCGGCGGCAGGGTCACAACTATGAGCCTTTTGAAAATCGTCTCAAACGACTTCATCTCGTTCGTAGGCCGGGACGAGGATGGGGCCATCTACCTTTTATCCTTCTACCCTCGAATTAACCGATTGATTTGGTCCGCGCACAACGACCGCATCTGGTATGTCGACGACGTTGCGACCGGGAAGATTTTTATGTTTAGCGAATGTCACGTGACGGTGCTTTAGATTCTTGAAGAGGCGTCGATCACCAGGCCCATCCGGCAACGCTTATCGGGGAACTATTGGGTAAATTTGCGGGCAGCGAAGCGAAACGGCCCTACGCACAGCGTCACGCATCTTGTCTTGGCCACGGACTGGATTCGCTCAACCGCCATTCGCCTGTCGGCCACGAAGTAACCCCCTAACGCCACGCCAACAAGCGCGCGCAAGGGTCAACGGGACTGCCTCAGGCTGCCAAAGCTCGCCCGCGATTTTCCGCAGATCGGTCACGAGTGCTTTCCCAAGAGGCTCCGTTTCATCCCAAAGGCTCAGGTCTTCGCGAATCAAGACTGCCTTACGTCCACGAACTTGCTGCGGCTCTTCGCCCGTATCAAGCTTCCCGCTGGCCATCTTGAACAAGTCGAGACGGATTCCGTTGAGGGCCGAGTAGAAGATCGCCAAACGCTCAGGAACGTCACCACTGAGCAATCCCAAGCGGTCAATGTGCCGATCCACGATTGGATCGAGCTTCCCAGGCTGCGCGCCGATGTCAGGTACAGTCACGTCGAGCCCGCTTTCGAGCTCCGTGGCAATGCGAGTGAACCACAAAACGTAATTTCGCTTCTCGGTCATGTGCAGAATCGATTGGATTTCACCAGCGAGCGCGGAAGCGGTCCCCTGACGGTCCCTGTGTCGCTTGTAGTCCTCGACAAGTAAGCCCGCGCTCACCACGGCAAGCGCGCCAATAACGACACCGAGAAACCCAAACAAGCCACTCATCGCTCCACCTTCTATGCCGTCCAGACTGCCCCCGCGAGAGTCAGAAGGGAAGGAAGTCGAGATCGTTGCAAGGCCAAGTTCTCTTGCAGGCGTCTGGAACAGGACACGCCATCGCGCAAGCCACGGCATCCGTCTCGGCGCGTGCGGCCCAGCATTTGTCCGAGCAGGCTTTGGCGTCCGCGTCGTTCCCGCAGGCATTGAAATCGTCATCACCACGTCGGCCAGCTAGCAGGATCGGCAAGGGGTCGTTTGGGCCGACCAGATAGCCCCTGGCAACCAAGTAACTTTTCAATCTCGCAATGTTGCTCTGCTGCTGATCACAGAGTTTTTTGAACGTTTGGCCTAATAGCTTACCCGGCTCTGTGTCGGCTCCCGCTAGAGCGGCTGCTTGCTGACAGGCCTGAGTTTCCGCGAGCACGTCTTTAGCAACGCTAAGGCAATATCCGGCCCTCAGATCGGCGTCTGTCGGGCCGCTCTGGTTGTCCTGGGCGAAGGCAGGCGTTCCGAGGGACGCGATTACCAGAACCGCAACGAGGGATGCAAGCGTGTACATGGCCGGGAAGGGTAACACGAGGCGTGCCGGACAGGCCCGATTTCCCGTCACAAAACTCCATTGGGTCAGGGCGTGGTCCCCGGAAGGAGGGTTTTCCCCGGCTGTCGGCACCGTGGCGTAAAGACGTGCTGCCGAAAAGATGGCCACGAGCCAGAGGAGACGGCACGAAGCGTTTTATTGATGGCGTCCCCTAGGGGATTCGAACCCCTGTTC